>MAXT01000399.1 GCA_001751225.1 Desulfuromonadales bacterium C00003107
GTTGGTCGGGGAGAACAGTATAGAGCGTGCTGTCGCCTAATAGGGAGACGGCCGTGCCAATGCCGATGATGGTCAGCACCCGGCGCGGTGAGGATTTTATTATCGCTGTCATGCCCTGTGGGCCAGGAGATGACGCATGCGGAATACGTGTCGTGATTTTGTCATGACGGAAATCTGGAGAGTACAGTTCATCGAAAGCGGTTTTTACAGTGGGAGAATACTATAGAAGGGCTGTAGCGCTGTCAAGTGAAGGCGTTGTGGGTGGGAGCTTCGCGTGCCCATGCTTTTGTGCGGTCGCTGCTAGCCGCGAATATTTATTTTGGACAACCACCCTGAAATTGAATTTAAACCGAAACAGAATTTGGAGTCGGTAGGAACGGCATGATCCGGTCTATCTAAGAGACGAACCGAACCGCAGGTTGACTCTGCCTGCGAAGCACGCTCGTATCTTGGATGTTTTATGGATGGATCCAATGTAACGGACTGGTTTTATTATCCAAACGATATACTTGAAAATGATTTTGGATGATCTACTAATTTTATTTCTTCCCCTTCTTTACCTTCCCGCTGCGGCGTTGTTCCAAGACTTGCTTGGCTTCCTTTCCATAGGGAGATCTAGGCGAGACATCAACGGCGGCTTGGAAATGGCGGCCCGCCGGGCCTTCTTTTCCCTGCTGCTGAAGGGCCAGGCCAAGATTGAAATGACAGGCGGACCTGTAGCGAATATCGAGGCCACCGTTTTTGCTTTCTTCCAGCACCGACTCCAGGATAGACAGGGCGCTCGCAGGGTTCTCACGTCGAAGCTGAACGATCCCCATTGAGGTCAAGACAATTAATCGGCTGGGTTTATCCGGGTAAAGGCGGAGAGCTGCCTGGAGCATTGATATGGCATCCTTCTGACGGCCCTGGTTTGAAAGAAGGTTGGCGATGTCCACTACCCAGCGGGATCGCATGGTGACTAAATATAAAAAGATGAGGAAGAGGACCGGATTGACATCTGAGTCAGTGAAGTAGTCACCGCCCGCAATCAAGAGAGTGATGACCAGAGCTTCAATAATGAATTGCAGCGAGATGCCCTCGCGGCGGAGGATAGAGGTTCCTACAAAGAAGACGATGTAGAACAGACCAACTGATCCGATAAGGAAAGGGGAGTCTATTTCAAGCATTTATTATCTCCCTGTTGATTTATCCAAGGACTGGCGTTTTTCTAGTTCAAGTTCGGCGGCGTGGGCGTAGATGCAGCCAGGCCATATGCTAATAGCTTCGTTGAAGTGGCGGACGGCTTTTGCCTCCCTATTAGTGCGACGGCATGCCAGTCCTAGATTGTAATAGCCAGCGGATAGATACTTTGCTCCTGCATGAGCTTGTTTGTCGGCTAAAGCATCCTCAAGCGTGTGGTAGGCTTCCTCCGGTTCCCCCATACGCAGTTGTGTCACCCCACGGTTGATGAGAGCGATCTGCCGGCTGATCAAATCCGGCCATAGGCGTAGAGCGAGACTATAGGCATTTAGCGATAGGGAAAATTTCTTTCTGGCAGTGAGCCAATTCCCCAGGTCGATCAGAAGTCTGACACGCATGGTGACCAGATAGATGATGATGAGGAAGATGATGTAGCTGATGGGGGTTGCGTATGAGATTGCTGTAAATACTATGGTTATGATCAGGCCCTCGACTATAAAGCGAGTGGATGTGCCTTGACGGCGCACTATTGAGAGAGCGCTGAATCCGATGATGTAGGACAGTCCAATGAGCAGTATCAGTAAGTAAGGGTCCATTATCCTCCAAATTTATTTCCAAAGAGTTATTGCTTTCGCTGAAAAAAAGCCTCCGTCGTGGAAAATGGAGTCGTTCCATTTCTCATACTAAAACTTACTTAATTTCAGACAATAGCCATTTCAGGCTTCAGGTTATCAGTATACATGAAACCTAAAGCCTGAAATGTGGACGCCATGAGGAGTTATGCAAAGAGATGTTTGGCGGTGAGTTCAAGCATTTCAATACCGCGTACTTCATTATCGAACAGCGGTATGACCGCGCGCACATCAGGGAAGCTTTGCCAGATATCCTTCATGTATGAATCCTGCATGGCAATACGGTTGAGCACAAAGGCGGGAGCATCCTCGCCGATCGCTTCCTTGTCAATTAAGAGATTCACAACAATACCACCTACTGGGATGTTGAACTCATAGAACCAGCCTATGAATCGCTTAATAACAGCGATAGGCAGCGCTTCCGGTAGAGTGATGAAGAAGAAAGCGGTTTTCTCGTCATCGGTGAGCAGTTCCTTTGCTCGATCCATACGAGTACGGAGGTTAACGAGGTAGTCCATCAGGGGATCCTTCTCTTCCTTCTTGCTGTAAGAGAGGACTTCCTTCAAGGACTTGGCTTCCTCACGGCTTTGCATCATCTTGTTTACCCACATGCCGTAAACGCTTGACATGCCCAGCAGGCGGCGAGCGTTTGCGGTTGGAGCCGTATCGAACACATACGCATCGTACTCATCATCAAACATGAGGTCGATCATATTCTCGAACATGGCCGACTCTTCAAAGGCAGGATTCATGGTGGCTGATTCCACAAATTCGTCGGCTTTGGTTTTGATGTCTGCGTATTTGAGGAACCATTCGATTTTTTCCGTAAGCTCGATTTTAGATTTTTCGATAGTATCTTTGGTATCGATCTCGTAGGCTTTTAAGTTCGGCACTCCCTGTACCGCTGTTGGAGCGCCGAAGACGTCCTGGTCGAGCAAGCTGCTCAGGGAATGCACCGGGTTGGTTGAAGCCAGTAAGGTGCGCTTGCCCTGGCCTGCGATCCAAAGCGCCGCTGCGCCAGCC
>MAXT01000400.1 GCA_001751225.1 Desulfuromonadales bacterium C00003107
CCTGAGGGGGAGATCGGTTCAGATGTCGTAAAGGAGATTTCAGATGCGAGAGATGCGGTGATTGCGGCATTCAACGACTACGAGTTCAAACGCGGAATCGATTCCGCAATGAGTCTTGCGTCGTTCGGCAATTCCTATTTCCAGTCGAATGAACCGTGGAAGCTCGTGAAGACGGACAAAGCAGCCGCGGGGAATGTGGTCAGGAACTGTCTTCAGATCGTAAAAGCGCTTGCAATCTTATTTGAGCCGGTGATCCCCACAATCGCAGGTGAGGCATGGAAACAGCTCGGAATGGAAACAGAACTCGTCGATATGCATTATAACGAAGCAACTGATGAGATTGCGGCAGGACAGTCGCTTCCGACGCCTACCGTACTCTTCACAAAGATCGAGGACAAGACGATCAAGGAGATGGAGGCAATTCTTGATGAGCGGGTCCGAATGGCTACAAAGAAGAAGCACGTCACGTATGAGGAGTTTTCAGAGCTGGATATCCGCGTCGGAACGATTCTGCAGGCGGAACCGATCAAGAAATCGAAGAAACTGCTAAAGCTCGCAGTCGATCTCGGCGAGGGCAGAAATCGGCAGATCGTCGCAGGGATTGCGGAGACGCACAAGCCGGACGATCTCATCGGGATGCGGATTGTGGTTCTCGCAAACATGCTGCCGGCAACGCTATTTGGCGTCAGATCAGAAGGCATGCTCCTTGCCGCTGATTCCGATTCGGATGGTGCGATCCTGCTTGTGCCGGAGCGCGAGGTTCCTGCAGGAACCGCTGTGCGGTGATGATGCTACAGATACTATAGACTCTTGAATAACAGCTCGATCTTGTCAGGATCCGGCAGCATCAGGATGTTGCAGTCGATGTCCTGATTCACGACATGCAGCGCGCTGTTGAAGACGATTGCAACATCGCTTGTCTGAGACCCGTCCATAGACTGATCGATCAGACTGCTCAGCGCGTCACACGCGATCGATGGCGGACTCTGCGTCAACACCATGGATGTAGCCTCTGCCATCACATCGATGAACGGTGATGTCAGGATGTTTCCGATCTCAAGTATCGCAGACTCCTGCATCTCGGTTAAAACGCCTGTTGGCTCCTCCTCATCCATTCCCGCGAGCAGGATGTCAGCCATCTTGCGCGCGCTCTCAACCGAGAGAATCGTGAGCACTGTTCCGGCAATATCTCCGGAAAATCCCACAGAAGCCCCAACAATCACACCATCAGGCAGTTCAAGGACCTCTGGAATGCTCTTGATCGTATCCACATGAACGGCTGAGACATCCATCTCAACTTCCATGCAAAGCATCTCAGAAAGCGACTCCATAACCATTGCTGCGCTGTTATCCCCCATCCCCTTCAATGTTTCAAGATTTTCAAGTTCGACCATAACTCACTCCATACTATCAAACACTATCTGCATCTTGTCAGGATCGGGGAGCACCAGAATGTGGCAGTCGATGTCCTGGTCTGTTATGTGAATTGCGCTGTTAAATACCACAGCGAAATCCCCTTTCTCAGATGCTCTCGCAAGCGCTGCATCGATTACCGATGGAACATAATCGCACACGAACGCTGGCGGTGTCTGGGTGAGTGGCGTTTCGAACTCGTTTGCCCAGACATCGATGAACGATGATGTGATGATGTTTCCGATCTCCTCGACCGCTGACTGTTGCATCTCAGAGAGCACTTCTCCCTCGGTTGGCTCGTCACCCATGCCCGCAAGCATGATGTCGGCAAGCTTCTGAGCAGACGGGATCGAGAGCAGTGTCAGAACCGATCCAGGAAGTTCACCAGTGAAGCGCACAAAGAGCCCGATCATGGCGTCCTCGGTTATGCCGATTGTTGCAGGAATCTGTTCAATCTCGGTCAGGTTGACGGCAGAGACCTCCATTACAACCTCCATTGACGTCATCTCGGCAAGCGATTCGACCGCCATCTCCGCGCTCTGATCCCCGAGCCTCTTCAGCTCTCTGAGGGTTTCCATTCCGATCATGATTATTGACCCAGTAAACTCTCGACTTCCTTTAAGACACTCGGTCCCTGAAATGGCTTTGTGATATACCCTTTGGCACCGGCTTTGATTGCAGCCTTCACCTTCTCATCCTGCCCAACAGACGTGCACATGATGACCTTTGCATCAGGGTGCTTGCCAACGATGTTGCTCGTTGCAAGTATTCCGTCCATGTGTGGCATCACGATATCCATCAGCACAATGTCCGGAGACAATTGCTCATACATATCGATTGCCTCCACCCCATTCTCTGCTTCTCCCACGATGTTATGCGTACTCGCCAGAACTTTCTTCAAGAGAGCCCGCATGAACTTCGAGTCGTCCACAAGCATTATGTTTGCGATACTAACCCCTCCTTTGGTTCCCTACATCTGCATTTTCTTGTTCACTATATTTCTACCTTTCGCTGTCAGTTTGACATCCTTCCTGAGGCGAACCAGTTCCACGAGACCATACGAGATCAATTTGTCGTAGATCTCCTCGACCTGATCCACATCTGCGCCGTCCATGAAGGTGGGCACCTCGAGCGCGGATACGCCGGAATATAGTGCGACCAGTATCTCATCCTCGAGTCCCTCGAGCGCGGCGTCACCGCCACCCCCTCCGCCCGCCTCACCGTCTTCATGTTTGGATATTACACCCTGTTCCTTCAGGTGATCGTTGATGTATTCGATGAGCGAATTCTGAATTCCTGCGAGTATGAAAGTATTATAGACGTTGTCAGCACCGGAATGTTTTATATTTGCAATCGTCTGCGGCTTTCCATTGATCTTCTGGTTCTCGGTCTGGATCATCTCGATCTCGCCCATGGCAATCTCGACATTTCCTGACTTGCGCTGGACAACGAGTTTGTCGGCTGCGCCGCCTGGCGTCCACACGACGTTTAAGATGCCCTGCTCCCACGAGACCTTATCCTGGATTGCACCCCCGATTTTCGCCGGATGGAGTATGTATACTGGTTTTTTGTTGAGTTGCAGAAACATTATGTATTTTTTCAGCTTCTTGAGCTGCGCAGACTGTCCGGTGATCGCGACAGTCATCTCCTTGCCCCCGACAACGTATGCAATCGAGAGATAGTCCGAAACATTGCCCATCAGTTTCTTTGAGACTTCTCTTCCGAGACTGGCAATCGATGCTAAGGGAACGCCCTTCTTCTCGTTGCCGTACATGAGCCAGATTCCGCCGTAGGTCAGCACAACCTTACATGGTACCCAGTTCGCTCGTGCGGCGTAGGTATCCACGAAGAAAAGCTTCCCCTCCAGCCACGTGACAACCTTTTCCTGTGCCATAATATTACTTCTGGTAGATTCGTTCTTTATTATTCACTGGTGTAAATTTGTCTCTTGCTTCGCCGACCAGTGTCTCGGTCTTCCCCATGACAAAATAACCGCCTTCATTCAATGATCTGTAGAAGTTCATGAAGAGCTTCTCCTGCAGCTCTCGTGAGAAGTATATCACAACGTTTCTGCAGAATATCATATCCATCATCGGAAGCGGTCGCTCGTTGATCAGATCGTTTCTCTTGAACGTGACCATCTTTTTGGTTGCGTTAGTCACCTGATAGCCGCCGTCAACTTCGTTGAAATACTTCTGCATGTATGGTTTCGCAACCCCCTTCAGAAGATCGGGGTTGTATATCCCGTCCCTGCCCCTCTTCAAGGAACCGTCATCGATATCGGTTGCATAGATACTGACTTTGAAACTATTGGTCTCTGTTCCAAGGATGTTATCTGAGAGCATCGCTATCGTGTACGCCTCTGACCCATTCGAACAGCCCGCACTCCAGATGCGCATGGAATTCCGATGATTCTCCTGTTTTGCCTTGATCGCGAGTTTTAGAACGCGTTTCACCTCCTCAAAGACGCTTGTGTCCCTGAAGAACTCGGTGACGTTCACTGTCAGGACGTTCAACAGGATTGGGTATTCCTCCGGATCCATGTCAAGCAGCTTCATATACTCACGATACGATTTCGTAGTCGTGGCGCGCATCCTGATCGCAAATCTCCGCTTCAGATACGGATCCTTGTACTGGGCGCAACTGAAGTTCTTGTCCTTTGATATCTTCTTCTTCAATTCCTCGAATTCATCCATCTTAGATCACCTTTGATCCCTTTGCAATCGTCTTTATGACATAACTCCCGTCTTTGGTGTGCAGTTCCACGGTTCTGCCGTAGTCCTTCCCCGTGTCCGATGATAGTAGTTTTATCCCCTCCTGTGTGAGTTTCTCCTTGACAGCGGCGGCGTTGTTCTCGCCGATCTTAAGAAATGAACTGGTCTCCTTCGCACAGGAGAACATGTGTGCGCCTCCTGCGATCTTGGCTGTTATGCGCCTCTTCACCGCACTCATCGTAATCATCTTCCTGAGAGTCATCTCAATTCCGGTATCCGCATACTTCATCGGATTGCTGCCGTTGTCACCAGTGGTCCGTTTGCTGGTCGGGAGCATGATATGTGCAAGCCCGCCGACCTTCACCACCGGATCGTACAGTGCGATTCCTATGCATGATCCAAGCCCTATCGTGATCAGTACCGCCGGGTCGCGGGCTACTTTCAGGTCAGCCATTGCAACCTTGACGAGCTCAGGCATCGCTCACACCATCGAGGCAACATCCAGAATCATGATCACTCGTCCGTCACCGAGGATGGTTGCGCCTGCGAATCCCTTAATTCCTGCCAGCACACCATCGAGCGATTTGATTGCGATCTCCTGTTGTCCGATCAGCGAATCCACGACCAGCCCGACGTGCTGCCCTCCGCGATCGACCACCACCGCAACGACCTCGTCGTGCCCGTTCTCGGAATAGACTCCGAAGAGGTCATGCACCCAGACAAGTGGAAGCACGTTCCCTCTGAGCGTTGTTAGTTTCTGTGTACCCATCGTCCGGATCGTATCCGGCATAACCGAGATCGTCTCAAGGACACTACTGATCGGAACTGCATAGACTGTGCCGCCGACCTCAACAAGCAGCGTCTGGATGATCGCCATTGTGAGTGGCAACTGCAACGTGACCGTGGTTCCGATACCAAGGTCTGATTTGATGTTAACAGTGCCGCCGAGTGCTTCGATACTCGTCTTCACAACATCCATGCCAACACCCCTTCCCGAGATATCGGTTATGGTCTCTGCTGTAGAGAACCCTGGTGCAAAGATCAGCAGGAGTGCGTTCTCATCACTCATCGCATCGGCTTCTTCCTGGCTTATGACGCCTTTCTCAATTGCTTTCGCACGCAGCTTGTCAGGATCCATTCCGAAACCGTCATCAGCAACCTCTATCTCTACATGGTTCTTCTGCCTGCGCGCTGCCAGCATGATCGTACCCTTCCCAGTCTTTCCCGCACCCGTCCGCACTTCAGGCGGTTCGATGCCATGGTCGACGCAGTTTCTGAGCAGGTGAACGAGCGGCTCTCCGACCTCGTCTAACACGGTCCGGTCGAGTTCAATCTCTTTTCCTATGACAACCAGATCAACATCCTTACCATTCTTCTTGGCAAGGTCGCGAATCATTCTTGGGAACCGGTTGAAGACCTGAGCAACCGCCACCATGCGCATCTGCATGACCTCATCGCGCAGATCGTTTGTCAGCCTGTCGATATTCGACACCGTTTCATCCAGTTCCTTGATCTGGTGTGTCGACTGAATCTGCAGAAGCCGGATCTTGTTGATGACGAGTTCACCCACCATGTTGACAAGCGCATCCAGTTTCTCGATGTTGACCCGCACACTCTGCACGCTTCTTACGACCTCTGGCTTCTTTGCGGATGCTGCTGTTGGTGGTGGCGGAGCCGCGACTTCCGCAGGCTCAGCGGAGGCGATCTCCTCGGATGGTTCAGTTTCACCGGCTGCATCAGTTACATCAGTTGCATCAGATATGGTTGCATCAGCCGCAGGCTGCGGATCCGGTTCCCGTGCGAGTACACCAACCTGCTCGACCTCGTTCACACGTTCGACTGCTTCTTTTACCATATCACCAGTCTCGCTCGTGCCGATGATCACATCGAAGCCGCAACCGAACTCACCATCCTCGATACCTTCCGCATCAGGCGTTGTTGCAAGAATATCGGCATGTTCGCTTATCGCCTTCAAGACCATCACCGCACGAACCGACTTAAGTGCGCACGTATCTTCAAGTGTAACACCCAGTTTGTATACCGAGATGCCGCGGTTCGCTGCATCGGATGCAGCGTCCATCTCACCCTCTGTGAACGCTGTGACCTGAACACCTGGTGCTTGCGGGCTTTCGGGTTCCTGCGGAACCTGTGCCTCTGCCCCAGCCTCGTCGGAAATGGTCTCTACAGTCTCTGCAACATCGGCAGCTTCGGTGGCTTCTGTGCCTTTCTCCGCACCTTCAGCCAACAGAGACTCCAGCCGGCTCGCCAGTTCGGAGACATCAACATCACTCACTTCATCGGAATCGATCGCATCGACCATGATCTCGAGCGTATCAAAGCAATCGAAGAGTGCATCCATCGTCGCTGATGTCGCCTCAGCCACACCCTGGCGGATCGCATCGAGCACGTTCTCCATCCGGTGTGTGAGCGTGTTCACGTTCGTGTAACCCATCGTCGCGGATGAACCTTTCAGCGTATGCGCTGCTCGAAAAATATTATTCAGAAGATCTGTGTTGGACTGGTCGTGCTCTAAATCGAGGAGCGACTGATTCAATATCTCGAGATGTTCTCTTGCCTCATTTACGAACTCCCCCTTATATTCGGACATATCCATTGTAATTACCCCCAATCAATATTCTCAATCGAATTATATTAACATTTTCGCAGTACTTCAACGGGTATCTGTGATAGCGACACCACCCGATCCACTTTGCCTGTTTTGTATGCTTCCTGCGGCATGCCGTATACCACGCAGGACTCCTCGTCCTGTGCGATCGTGGCACCGCCGTTCTTCTTGATCGCGACAATACCATCCTTGCCATCACTACCCATTCCGGTCATGATGACCCCGATCATCCCCGATTTATAGACCTCTGCCGCAGTGATCATCATCGGATTGACCGCGGGTCGCACGCCATGAGTCTTCGGGTTCTTGTTCAGATGCACCCTACCATCGTTCCCTACAGTCATGTGGTAATCCCCAGGGGCAAGCAGCGCAAGCCCTGACTTGATCTCATCACCGGCGCTCGCCTCCTTGACCGTGATCTGTGATTCTGCGTTCAGCCTCTCAGCAAACGTCTTTGTAAAACCGGCAGGCATGTGCTGCACGATCAATATTGGTGGTGTGTTTGCAGGAAAACGAGGAATGACCTCCGCAAGCGCAGAGGGACCGCCGGTTGACGTCCCGATCGCAATTATCTTCGTCTTTGATTTTGGCGTATACTTCAACGATTCCTGTCTCTTGTGCTCGCCATGCGTTTTTTTTCTGATCTTTGCCTGCGCAGCTGCCTTTATCTTGCCGATCAGCTCGGACTGAACCTTGCGTACGTCAAGTGAGATTGCACCGGACGGCTTCTGGACGTAGTCCACTGCCCCGCGGTCGAGCGCTGTAAATGTGGCATCGGCACCTTTCTGAGTCAGTGTGCTGCACATGATAACAGGCACAGGACACTCGTGCATGATGTGACCGAGTGCGGTGAGCCCATCCATCTTGGGCATCTCGATATCCAGTGTGACCACGTCCGGATCCAGCTTCTTTACCTGCTCGATAGCCTCAAGCCCGTTCCGTGCAGTGCCGCATATCTCAATCTCAGGGTCGGTTTCCAGCATGTCCGACACAATTTTTCGCATAAATACCGAATCATCCACAACCAGTATTCTCAAACATTCACCCCGACATTATATCTAACACCGCGCAATAAATAGTTTTCTCTCCGGCTGCTGTGTTGAGCCTTTCCACTTACTCAATATTGGGTGGATATCCGCATATAATACCACAAGGTATGTGTTTAGATGCGGCGAAAAAACCACGAGATTTCACGAGATTAACACAAGAGTATGATATTAGAGATGGTTTCTCGTGAAAATTTGTGTAATCTTGTGGTTATTTAAACACATTCACCACGAGATTATACAACTCAACTTTGGAAACCCAAAAAACAGCCGCAGCCATCCGATTACCCCTAAAATCCCAAAATACCGAAGACTAAATCCAACCAAAAACCACTATCAGAAGACCCCTCAAAACATGCCAAATTTCACACTTATTCCACGTTGTAGGGGTAAGGTTCCAGCTTCACATTGTGCCGCAGCACCCCGTTTTTCAACATTCTGAACATCTCGGCCAACTCGTTCTTCAGGCAGCCATACTTTTCTTATGTGGCTTGCACCACGAGATATTCATGCCATCGTTACGAGATCTGTGTGTGTAAAGAAATATTGCAGTTTACTGCTTATAAATGCTTCTTTTTTCATAAAAACCTTACAC
>MAXT01000401.1 GCA_001751225.1 Desulfuromonadales bacterium C00003107
TGTTGAGTGCCAGGACATCGATAACAGTTTTTTGTGCCACGACATCGCTGACACTCAACGGATTTATCGCAGTTTGTAATCAAATTCCTCGACCTGGGTTTTGTCCAGGAAGAGTTTCAATTTCTGCTCTTTGACATCGATAGTAGCCACCACGTATTCGAGCATCGTCTCTGGTGGGACCGGGAAGCGTTCACCAAAGACGTCCAGTTTCAGGTCACTGCGAATGAGGCGCACAACGTGATATTTCCCGATCTCTGGCTTTTCCAGTGGATGTTTGGGCGCTTTCTCTTGCGCTGGAAACCGCAGTATGACATTGGATGCTACAAGGGCCTTCAGCGGTGTAGCGCCTTTGAGTTTGCTGTAGCGATACCTGCTATTATGGCGCTGTTCGAATGCTAGAGATCCGGTTGTCAGGTCTTCAACGGAGCCCATGATCACTTTGCCGAGAAACTTCTGCTGATAGCGCTCGTTGAAATTTTCAATCAATCCGTTTCTCCAGGGCTCGGCCATGGGTATAAACCACGGCTCAACACCGTTGTGCAGGCAGAGTCTGATCAGTGGCCCCATTCCACGGGGATGTCTCCGGCTGCCGAAGAAAGACATGGCATTGTCAATCTGGACGCGATCGGGGATGCCGATCCTTTTCCATGCGGCCCAGAACCCGTCAAGGACGCTCTGCGCTGCCATTGAGAGCGATGGTTGCAGGCCACATCGGACCGTTGCGGCATCAACGATATTCAGGCTGTAGAAACGAATCGGTCCTTTCAGATAACACGGGCCGACAAAATCTGCTTGATGGGTCTGATTCGGCAACAAGGACGGAAGAGCGGGATAGGCTGTTCCTTTGGGCTCATAGCGACCAGTTCTTCGATGCGTCAGGTCATTTCTAGCGAGAATCCGGTTGATTGTCCGGATCGATGGCAACGGCTCGACTCCCAGGTCTTCCATCTCCCACAAAATCGCCTGGGCACCGCAGAACAGATTCTGGTTATAAAGATTGAGACGAATCATCTTAACGATCTCCTCGATCTCAGAAGGGGTGCGATTCGAACTCGCAAGAGGACGGCGTGAACGATCCTCAAACCATGAGGGATCTCCTTCGTCAAACCTCTTGACCCACTTGTAAAGCCAAAACCTGGATTTACCGAGCGATGTGCAGATTGATCCAGGACTTTCGCCGGCCTTGAAACGCTGGACAGCAAGTATCCGGAGTCGCTTGATTCCCTCTTCCATGAACACCTCCGAAATGAATTTGGTGTTCACAGAATGGCGTAGTGGCTATTCGATTGTCAGAGAACTTTGTTATCGATGTGCTGGCACATTTTTTTGTTATTGATGTGGTGGCACTCAACAGATAAGGTCTAAATGGTGTGCTGCGCTGGGAAGGGGACTTAAGAGGACTTCCGATCCAATGACCGGTACTGAATGGCTTCGGCCAGATGCCCTTGGAGAATTTGCTCCTCGCCGGCGAGATCGGCGATGGTGCGGGCCACCTTGAGGATGCGGGTGTAAGTTCGAGCGGAAAAACCGAGCCGGTCGGTGACCTTTTCCATCAACTTCTGGCCTGCTTCGTCGAGAGAACAGAAGCGGCGTAGCTGATGAGGGGTCATGGCTGCATTGCATACCGTGGAACTGCTGACAAAGCGTTGCTGTTGTCTTAGGCGGGCTTCTTTTACCCGATCGCGAATAGTGGCGCTGTTCTCAGCTTCGCCGGTCGCCGAAAGTTCTTTATGGCTGATGCGCGGCACTTCGATGTGCAGGTCGATGCGATCAAGCAGCGGACCGGACAGGCGGTTGCGGTAGCGGCGGGTCATCGGAGGCGTGCAGGTGCATTCGTGCAAGGCATCACCCAGGTAGCCACAGGGGCAGGGGTTCATGGCGGCCACCAGCATAAAATCGGAAGGATAGGTAAGGGTCGAAGCCGCTCGGCTGATGGTGACCGCGCCGTCCTCTAGGGGCTGGCGCAACATTTCCAGTACATTCTTCTTGAATTCGGGCAACTCATCGAGGAACAGCACACCGTTGTGCGCTAAGGAGACTTCGCCCGGTTTGGGTACCGAGCCACCGCCGATCAGGCCGGCGTCGGATATGCTGTGATGAGGGCTGCGAAAGGGTCGGCTGCGGACCAGGGCGTCCTGTCGGGGCAGCAGACCGACGATGGAATGAATCTTGGTGGTGACCAGTGCTTCTTCAAAGCAGAGGGCGGGCAAAATGGTCGACAGTCGCCGGGCGAGCATGGTTTTACCACTGCCGGGAGGGCCGACCATCATCAGATTGTGACCGCCACTGGCCGCAACCTCGAGGGCTCGCTTGACATGCTCCTGGCCGCGGACTTCGGCGAAATCCACTTCATGTCGGGATGATTGGCTGAACAACTCTTCCCTGTCCATGGGACAGGGCTCCAGGGTTCCCACGCCGTTGAGAAAGTCGACCAGTTGTCCGAGGTCGGAGACGCCATAGACCGGCAGGTCGCCGGCGATGGCTCCCTCGCGGGCGTTATCCACAGGTAAGATCAGGGCCGTGGCGCCCCATTGGCGAGCTGCTACGGCCACTGGCAGGGTGCCGCGCACCGGCTTGATCAGGCCGTCGAGGCTCAGTTCGCCCATAAAGGCGTAAGTGCGGGGTTGATGGTTTTTGATCACCCCGGTAGCGGCAAGAATACCGATGGCCATGGGTAAATCAAAAGCGGCACCATCCTTTTTGATGTCAGCTGGTGCCAGATTGATGGTAATGCGCCGCACCGGAAAGTCGTAGCCCGAGTTCTTGATGGCCGACTTGACCCGGTCTTTGCTTTCCTTGACTGCTCCTTCGGCGAGGCCGACGGTGGCGAACTGGGGCAGCCCCTGGGCGATATCGACTTCAACCTCTACCGGATAGGCGTCGATGCCGATCAGTGCTCCGGACAATACTTTGGCCAGCATGGTTTCTCCTGATGCGGCGGAGTTGTCCTGTTAACTGCCCCCGCCAGCTACATTCCGTCGAGATACTTTTCAGTGGCGATAGCGGCCACAGCGCCGTCGCCGACCGCAGTGGCGATTTGTTTGAGGATTTTGCTGCGGACATCACCGGCAGCAAAGACGCCGGGCATAGAGGTACGGCATTCCGTATCCGTGACGATGTAACCCTCGTCGTTGAGCTGCAATACTTCTGCTAGGAAACGGGCTTTGGGAATGACACCAATGGCGAAGAAAACGCCTTCTACTGCCAGGGAGCTTTTTTCACCAGTCAGCTTGTTGGCCAGCCGTAGTTCGTTGACTCCGCGCTGGTCGGCCAGAACTTCTTCCGGGACCGTATCCCAGAGCACCTCGATTTTATCGTTGGCCAGCACGCGCTCTTGCAGGGTTTTAGTAGCTCGCAACTGGTCGCGGCGGTGGATCAGGTAGACCTTGCTGGCAAAGCGGGTCAGAAAAAGGGCCTCTTCGGCGGCCGTGTCGCCACCACCAATCACCGCTATCGGTACCTCGCGAAAGAAAGCGCCATCGCAGGTGGCACAATAAGAGACGCCTCGGCCGGTGAGTTTCTCCTCGCCGGGGATGCCAAGCTTGCGAGGCTCGGCGCCGGTGGTGATGATGACCGCCTTGGCGCGCAGTTCCTTGCCGTCGACTGTCACCAGCTTATGCTCGCCGGCATCGACTAGTTTCTGCGCTTCACCGGTGCTGATCTGAAGACCGAATTCCTGACAGTGCTCATGAAACCTTCCTACCAGATCCGGTCCGTCGATGCCGCCGGGAAAGCCGGGGTAGTTTTCTACCTTGGTGGTGGTCATGACTTGGCCGCCTACCATCATTTGTTCCACTAGCAGGGTGTTCAGTTTGGCGCGGGAAGTATAGAGACCGGCGGTCAGACCGGCCGGGCCGCCGCCGATGATGATCACGTCGTAAAGTTGATCGTCCATGAAGAAACTCCTTTGTCGTCCTCGCTAAGCGGGATGTGTTATAGCACAAATATTATTAGTTGTGAATAATGAAATTGGGTGTAGTTTTAGGTGGAGAGGTCTCCCTCTTGCTTGGGGCTGCCGATTGTCCTATGATGAGCGCGCTCTTTTACCATATCAATAGCCAATCGGACAACAGGGTTGTCGAATGACTAAAAAATCTCGTAAAACACCGGTGAAATCGTCCATGAGACGCCGTCTGGGTGGTTTCTTGTTGTGGGTCGTGCTTTTCGCGCTGCTGCTGGTTGTTGCCGACCAAACTGTGCTACGCCTAAGCCCTAAAGGACCGTTGCTGGGCGAGCTGCAGGATTGTTATCGGGACCTGCGCAGCCGCCTGCTTATCCGCTCCAAGCCGGATGCCATTGAAGAGCTTCTAGAGCAGCCGGAAGCTCTCTCCCAAAGTTATTTCTATGCTGACCGCCAAGGCGAGTTGCATTTCGTCGACAGCTTGCAACAGGTACCAGCCCGTTACCGCAACGAAGCACAGATTCTGGCCGAATAGCTGGCCATTCTCTATTGTTTTACCCGTTCCGAGTCGATTCGCAGCAAGCCCTTTGGCGCTCTGCCATTAGCGAAGGATGCCGTAGATCTCCGGGCGCCGATCGTGCCATGCTGGTATTTCCTTGCGATAAGCGGCCATATCGGTAAAGTCGAGTAGTGCTGATGGCTCGGCCATGCCCTCCCCTCCCTCTGCCAGAAATTCTCCCCTTGGCGAAACGATCAGACTCATCCCGAAGAAATGCAGATTGCCCAATTGACCGCAGTTGTTGGCGGCGACGAGGAAATACTGGTTTTCAATCGCCCGGGCACGAATCAGGGTGCGCCAGTGTTGCTGACGAGGGCTCGGCCATTGGGCGGGCAGACAGACCAGTTCTGCCCCATCCAGGGCAAGTTTGCGAAACATTTCGGGAAAGCGCAGGTCGTAACAAATAGCTATTCCGAGACGGCCAACAGACGTTTTTACTACCAGGGTTTTGTCGCCCGAGGCCAAGTAGCGGTCTTCTTTCATCGGCGAGAAGAGGTGTAGTTTGCGATAGCGGCCGATTTCTTGTCCCCGGTCGTGAACGAAGGCCGTGTTGTAAAGAGAATCCTGATCCCTTTCCGGTAGACTGCCTACGATTACCAAATCAAGACGCGCCGATAATTCGACTAGTTCAGCAGCGACCCGTGGAGTTTCATCGGCTAGCTCGGCCATGTGTTTGTAATCGTAGCCGCTACTCCACATTTCGGGCAGTACGGCCAAGCGTGCTCCCTGGTCATGGGCTCGCTGCAAGGCGATGCGAGCCTGTTGTAGGTTGGCATCGACATCCCCGGCAACGATTGGAAACTGAATGGCAGAAGCGCAAATGCTGGCGTTCATGGAAAACCTTTTTTATTGGGGTAGACTAAAAACTGATCACTATTTTTTCGGCACCAGCTTGAAAAGGCAAACTTCAGGGCCCGGAAAAATCAGGTTGCTGAGAATGCTACTGGAGATCGACCCCGTCTTCAAAGGGCAAGCCCACTCTGTAACGACGTGCTCCCGGTGCGGCCATGAATAGCGAAGCTCGATTATAGTCCAGAGCCCAGGGCAGGGCAAGCTGCCCGCCGCCAGGGGGGTGCAACCGGGCGCGCAGACAACTTCGCTGGGCGGATACGATACTTGACCCTCATCTGTAACCGTGCTAAAAATCCAGTGTTGAGGCGGCTTGGCCCTTGGTCAAGGGTGTTTCATTCTTGCTCAAAAGGTCTTGCCTAAGGATTTGCTCAGTATTCTTTTGCCTAAGCATAGGATTCCCTGAAGTCCTGTGCCCTGCCCCTTGCCTAATCCCGGTTAGGAGGGCGCCCTTTGTTGTGGACTGCGCCAGCGGTTATTTTGCGGCCAGCCGGAGGAATATTCTGTTCATGTCCACCAGAATTGCCACCTTTATTACCATGCTTCTGTTCTGGGTCATGTTGTCGGGTATGTTCGATGCCTTCCACCTTTCCCTGGGGGTGGTTAGTTGTCTATTGGTGACACTATTCAGTCATAAACTACTTTTCTACGGTGACAAGAAACGCTCCTGGATCTTGGGTGTCCTCGGTGTGGTGCTCTACTTTCCTTGGTTGTTCTGGCAAATTATCGTGGCTAACCTGGAGGTTGCCTATATCGTATTGCATCCTAGGATGCTCGATATGATCGATCCGTGTCTGGTTCGTTTCAATACACGACTCAAGCGGCCTATTGCCAGGGTCGCTTTTGCCCAGTCGATCACCCTGACGCCTGGGACTATTACCGTCAATATCGACGAAGACCAATTCACTGTCTATGCCCTGACCCGCAGCGCCGCCGAATCCCTTCCGGGGGAGATGGAACGGCGAGTCGGCAAGGCCCTTGATTCGGCATCCTGATGGAAAACTTATTTTTTGCTAGCAGTATGGTCCTTATTGTTTTGGTAGCTCTCTGTCTGCTGCGTGTGATCGGTGGGCCGACGGTTCTTGACCGGATTCTTGGCGGCAATGTCATCGGCACCAAGGTGACTGTATTGCTCCTGATCATCGGTGTCCTGTATAAAAATGTTGAAATGTTCGTCGATATAGCCATCGCCTATGCTTTGTTGAACTTCATCACCACCCTTGGGGCGGCCAAGTATTTTCTGTACCGCAAAAAGGCTGGCTTGCAGGAAAACGACTGACGGAAAGGACGCTGGTATGCTCTGGATTGCTGGCTTTTTAATAGTGGCGGGTCTGTTCTTTTTTGCCGTGGGGGTTCTCGGCATCCTGCGCTTTCCCGATTTCTACACTCGTCTGCACGCTGCTGGCAAGTGCGATTCCTTGGCTGCTGTGCTGGTTATCGCCGGAGTGGCAAGTTATAATCTGACAGACTATTCCTTTGCTAATTTGCTGGTCAGCCTCAAGATCATGGCCATTGCGGTGTTTGTGTTTGTCGCCAGCCCCACGGCGACCCATGCTATTACCAAGGCGGCACTGGTAATCGGTGTTGAGCCTTGGAGCCGAAAGGATCGGGATCAATGATCTGGCAACTCGATCAGTTCGTACTGCTGCTGGTGGTTATTTGCGCGCTGGCGGTTATTACCGTTCGCGACCTGCTTAGCGCTGTGGTTATCTTCGGCGTCTACAGTTTTCTCATGTGTCTGTTGTGGGCCAAGATGGGGGCGGTGGACGTAGCTTTTACCGAGGCGACGGTTGGCGCCGGCATCAGTACGGTACTGTTTATTGCCGCCATCTATCGCACCACGCGAAGGAGCAAGGATTGAAAATATTCGCATTACTCGCGACCTTAGCAACCGGCATTGTGCTGTTGTACGGCACCAAGGACTTCGCCCCTTGGGGCGATCCGACTTCGCCGGCCAATAGCCATCTGTCTCAGGTCTATATTGAGCGGGCGGTGGAGGAGACCCACGTACCCAATCTGGTAACGGCCATTCTTGGCGATTACCGTGGCTACGATACCATGTTGGAAACGGTGGTCATCTACTGTGCCGGGATGGCGGTGGTCAGCGTGTTGCGAAGAAGCCGCTCATGAAGCCGCTCATGAAGCAGCTTCAGGAGGAGTTGGGCCGGAACCCGGAAGGGGACAATCTGATTATCCGCACAGCGGTGCGGTTGTTGGTACCCTTTATTCAGCTTTACGGCCTGTATGTCATCGTCCACGGCCATTATAGCCCCGGCGGCGGCTTTCAAGGTGGCGTAGTGCTCGGCGCGTCGTTTATTTTGCTGGCCTTGGCCTATGATCTGAAAACCTCCCTCTCTTTCATGTCGGAGCGGGTCAATAACCTGCTC
>MAXT01000402.1:0-1285 GCA_001751225.1 Desulfuromonadales bacterium C00003107
GACAGACCATCCAATCCGACCAGCACACTCTCGACTTGCGAAGGGTAAACATTGACGCCACGAATGATCATCATATCGTCATCGCGCCCATCCACCCGCATGATCCGGACATGCGTGCGCCCGCAAGCGCAAGGTTCATCCGTCAAACGGGTAATATCGCGGGTACGATAGCGTATCATCGGCATAGCTTCTTTGGTGAGCGTAGTGATCACCAATTCGCCCGCCTCACCCATTGGTAAAGGCTCCAGCGTTTCAGGATCGATGATCTCGAAAAGGAAGTGGTCCTCCCATCCGTGCAATCCGTTGCGTTCCATGTCACATTCAACGGCAACACCAGGCCCCATGATTTCACTAAGCCCGTATACATCGACGGCGCTGATCCCCAAGCGTTGTTCCAACTCGCTACGCATCTCGTTTGACCACGGTTCTGCACCAAAGATTCCCCGTCTGACTGGAAGTTTGGCAATATCGACACCCATGCCTGCGGCGACTTCCGCGATATTCAGCGCGTAAGAAGGCGTGGAACACAGAATGTCCGGCGCAAAGTCTTGTAAAAGGGTGATCTGGCGTTCGGTACCGCCACCCGAGACCGGAACCACAACACAGCCCAGTTTCTCGGCCCCGTAATGCGCCCCAAGTCCGCCGGTAAACAATCCATATCCGTAAGCGTTATGCACCACGTCACCTGGTCGCGCACCCGCCGCAGCCATCGAACGCGCCATCAGACCTGCCCAGCGATCCAGATCACCAGCCGAGTAGCCAACGACAGTTGCCTTACCAGTTGTTCCGGATGAAGCATGCAGTCGCGACAAATCCCGCAAAGGCATTGCAAAAATATCAAAAGGGTAGTTGTCGCGTAGGTCTGTTTTTACAGTAAACGGGAAATTCTTGATGTCGGTTGCAGTTTTCAAGTCGCCGGGTTTGACCCCGGCTTCGTCAAAGGCCCTGCGATAATGGGGTACATTTTGGTTAGCATGCTCTAGTGTCCAACGTAAACGCTCTGCTTGCACATCTTTGATGGCGGCCCGTGACATAGTTTCGGCTTCACGGTTATACATGAAATCAGGTTCATTCTTTTTGACTTCCGACACTTTTATTCCTCCCAAAGGACCCTTGTAACGCTATTAGCTAGCCTGCTCTTTTTGCCATCCCGGCTGAACACCAGCAGAGCTGTTCCCTGCCCCGCGAGCGGGCATTTTGTTGATCGAATATCCCTGATTGTACGCGGCCTTGGTGATCAGGATGAATTTGAACATCCAACCCGAAAGGACTGCGCCCAACCCGG
>MAXT01000402.1:1293-2177 GCA_001751225.1 Desulfuromonadales bacterium C00003107
AATCGCCAATACATATGTGTGGCCACCTAGCCCGAGTGCGCCGTATATAGACATGAGCAGCAGCGCCGATTGCGGTATGATCGACATAACCGAGGTGGCGTTCAAAACTTCGAATGTTTTGGTCGGCGCGCCGGTGCGTCCCAAAGCTGCGCGATAGTACCTCCACGCCGCGAAGCGCGCAGCAATTAATCCAGCCAACNNAAGGCCAATCCCGTTTCGGATAGAACCGGCTGACCAAAGACAAATGCCAATACGACCAGTAACCCCGTCCCCTCGACCAATCCGGTGGTCAGAATTAGTGGCACAATACCGGGTTGGCGCCATGCAGGAATTGCTTTGGCAGTGCGCAATACATTTGCCTGAGCATACAAAAAGGCCAAACCACACACAGCCGCAATCAGCCCAAGGGCGTGCGATTCAATCAACCACGCTAGCCCTCCGAAGGCAAAATACGGTAAAACGACCAAGGCCTCTCTAGACATCCAGCTGGTTTTTGGATTGCGGAACACGTTGAGAAACCGAAACGGCCGACCAATTTCAAGCCAGACAAAGAATAACCCGGTTCCAACAAGTGCAAGTGCCAGAAATACCGCTAACCACAGAATCGGCATGAAATATCCGGCGAGCATTGCAGCAATCATCAACCCCGTTCCTGCACCACCAAATGCAAAATTTCCGGCGGCTCGCCAGTCCCAATGAGTCTGGAGCTGTGGTAACAGTGTAGCCATCCCAACGGGGTCTTCCACCATCTGTGGGGCTTCTGACACTGGTGCGTCATCCTTGTTTGTATCATAGAGGTAGTAGATGTTGGGTCCATTCCCCAATTCTTCGTGCATGCGAAAATGCCGCTTATTAGCCAAGAGTTGTGAAACGTTGCTGTCAGG
>MAXT01000402.1:2194-3480 GCA_001751225.1 Desulfuromonadales bacterium C00003107
TCGTCCAAGTCACCCATTTGCAGCGCACCCGAAATACAATTGGCAACACAAGCGGGTGTTGCGGCAATATCGACCCCCGGCGTTAACCCCTGTGCGATACCTTTATCGATAATATCGGCGCAAAGCGTGCATTTTTGGGCGACACCGCGCCGGGCAAAGCTTTCGCGTTTAAGTTCGTGCCCCATCGGCCTTCCCACACCGTAAGCCTCGTTAGGTTTGTCAACTTTGAACCGCGCCTGATAAGGGCAAGACTGGATGCAATAGGTACATCCGATACACATGTCGTAATCGATGGTAACTATACCATCATCACGTTTGCGCGTCGCAGTCGTTGGGCAAACCTCCATACACGACGGATTTTCGCAATGCATACATCCTACCGGCACAAAGGCTCGCGATACGTCTGGGTATTCTCCACATTCGAAATCTAACACCTTACGCCATTGAACCCACGGTCCCGTAGCGTTGGCGTGTTTACAGGCTGCTGTACATGTCTGACAGCCGACACAACGGTTTAGATCGGCTACAAATACCCAGCGGGTCATGCGCCTGCTCCTGTCTTGGTTACATTTACACGCACCAGATCAGCACCTGATCCGGTGGCGTCTGTCAGCTCCAGCATCATCGGGGTTAGCGAGTTCATGCTTGGCGTTTTAAGGTCTTTGGCAAAAGGTGTTTTCCAGTGGTCAAACTGACCGATCATCAGCAATGTATCTGGCCGGATGCCTTGACGCAGGATTACCGAACCCTCGGTTTCGCCAGTCGGACTCGATATTTTTACCCAGTCATTCTCTTTCAATCCAAGTTGCTTTGCTGCAATTGGATTCATCATCACACCACCGTGACCGGCAATGTTTGAAGCAACTTCATGGATCATTTGAATCCCGGCATTGCCACCCCAAGAATATTGCATCGAGCGCGCGGTAAGCAGCCAGAACGGATAATCGCCGATTTTAACATCGTAGCGTTTTTCCAACGCATCTGACCAAAGTGCAGGCAGATCTTGAAAATGAGGCATAGCTTCGTATTCCTGAAGCTGGCGATCCCACCATTTGATGCCCTTTTCATGTAAGCGATTACCAAGTTCCTGTCCGATACGCAGTATCCGTTCCTGATACGGCAGCTCAAAACGCAGGCCGCTTATCTTCATTGCCGGATACAAATACCACCGTGCCTGCGGGAATGGCTTGGTGCGAAAACCGTGCTCACGGAAATAATCCAGCCCTTGGCTTTCGGCGCCTTCAGTCAACTCTGCGCTGGCGGCACGGCAGGACGCATCCCATATA
>MAXT01000403.1:0-12584 GCA_001751225.1 Desulfuromonadales bacterium C00003107
GGCGGCACTCACAGGGGGTAAAACCATCAAGCGAAAAGCTTCAAGCGTTAAGCCCTTCGCCCCTTCCTCCTCTGTGACGCAACCTGTTGACCGCATTTTTTTGCGATCAAGGCACAATCAAGGGCTCGATCTCTTCCCGTGTCAAGGGCGTCACTGTCAGCTGCCAACGCTTATCGCCCTGGGTGCAGAGCACACTGACTTGCGTCTCATTTTGCCCCTTGCCATAGGTGGCCACGATGGCTGCAGCAATGCTCAGATCATCCCCTTCCGGTTGACCGCTGAGCAGGCCGGTGGGGCCGCTGAAGTCGGCCGCCCGCAGCAGGATATGTTCGGTGGTGGCGAGTTCCAGGAGTCTTTCGTTGGTCTGAAGGTTGCGCCCCAGGGTCAGTTTGGCTTTGGGCGACAGGCGGACCTGGCGGCCAGCCTTGAGCAGTTCGACGTCCCGGGGGGTGCAGTCGGGGTGGTGGGTAAGCAGATCACGCAGCCGGTTGGTGAAGGATTTCTCTGTGAGCAGGCAGCCGCCACCGGAACCCGGATAGTCCTTGAGTCCCCACTGGCGGGCCAGGGCCTCCTGTGGCCGACGGCTGCGACCCTGAATATCCAGCAGCTGTTCGCGGTCGACCAAACCCCGCTCTTCGACCGGGATGATGGGCAGCAGTTTGGCGCTTAGCGGCCGCAAAATCAGGTCTCCACAGCCCGCGTGTTTGGCTACCGCCTTGAGGGCATTGGCATTTTGACTCATGGGACGTTGACCGAGCACCTCACCGGAGAACAGAAAATCAAAATCGCCCTGACTAACCATTTCGCCGGCGATGCGAAACATCATGGCATGGCAGTCAATGCAGGGGTTGAGATTTCGACCGTAGCCATAGCGGGGGTTCTTCAACATTTCTAGATGAACATCGCTGATGTCCTTGACGATTAGTGGAATCCCGATCTGACGAGCGGCTATTTTGGCTCGCTCGGCCCCGAAAAATGGTGTGACATAGACGATACCGGTGACATCGACTCCCTGGCGCTTGAGGGCCAGGGCGGCTAGTGTGCTGTCGAGACCGCCGGAAAGGAGTCCTAGGGCTTTACTCATGCGATGGTTCTCCAAACTGACTGATGGTTGATTTTGCTCGTTTATTGCGAGTGTTCGTGTCTGGGATTGACGGGGTACTTCTTATCTTCCCGTTTGGCAGAAAAGGGAAATTACCACGCCGGTACCAATTGTTACAAGCTCCGAGGCAAATCGGACAGTGCACAAGAAGGTTGCTCCCTGACCAGAAAAGGTGATATTCTGGATTTTAATTCGTAAAACAACGTTATCCTCTTATTGCGAGGAACCGCCGTGAAAGACACCTTCGGACGTAAAATCGAGTATTTGCGTCTCTCCATCACCGATCGTTGCAATCTGCGTTGTCGCTACTGCATGCCGGCCGACGGAGTCGATGCCATCGGCCACGTTGATGTGCTCTCCTACGAAGAGTTGCTGCGGGTTGCCCATGCCGCCACCCGATGCGGAGTGAAGAAGATTCGTGTGACCGGCGGTGAACCCCTGGTGCGCCGGGGTATCGTCGATTTTATTCGAGAGATGGCGGCTTTGCCGACCAAGCCGGAAATTACCCTGACCACCAACGGTCTTTTGTTGGCGGATATGGCTGCTGATTTGCGCCGCGCCGGGCTCTCCCGGGTTAATGTCAGCCTCGATTCATTGCGTGAAGATCGCTTTACCTATATTACCCGTCGTCCGGGCCTGGACAAGGTACTGGCCGGGTTGTACGAGGCCGACGCTGCTGGCCTGACTCCCCTTAAGCTGAACATGGTACCTCTCAAAGGGGTCAATGACGACGAAATCGGCGATTTTGCCCGCCTGGCTCTGGAACATCCCTGGGAGATTCGTTTTATTGAGTTCATGCCGGTCAGCAGCGGACTCGACTTTACACCCGAGCATATGTTTCCGGCGACGGCGATCCTTGAAGAGTTGGGCAAGGTTGCTAAGCTGATCCCTTTGTTGCGCCAGGGTCCGAGCGGTCCGGCACGCATGTTTCACTATCCCGACAGCCCGGGGCGGATCGGTGTGATTCCGGCCATTTCCGATCACTTCTGCGGCGAATGCAACCGCATGCGCATCACTTCCGACGGCCGGGTTCGTCCCTGTCTTTTCTCCACCGAAGAGCTTGATATGCGCGACGCGCTGCGCCACCAGGCCTCCGATGAGGAGTTGGAGGCGTTGTTGCGTACCGCCGCTTGCGCCAAGCCGAAGCGCCATCACATCGGCGAAGATGATTTTCGCCAGGGCAAGCGTCGGATGCACGGTATCGGTGGCTGAAGCACTAGCCGATTTTCAAACAGACAACAAAGCGGGGCGCCAGAAGGCGTCCCGCTTTTGTTTATGAACGTTATCAACGGAGCCTAAGGCTCTACTGGCTCTGGTGGCAACGCTGGCAATTATTCGGGCTGGCGAAAGCTTGGCGGCCGTTGTGGCAGCTACCACAGAGTCGACCTTTATCGATAGCCGCCATGGTAATGGTCACCTCGCCCTGCTGCATGAGGGGAAAGGTCTGCTGGTTGTGGCAGCGAGAGCAGGGCTGACCATGGTCGCGTCCGCTGAAGGCCACCGGACCGGCTTCGCCCCCGGCAAAGGTAATGGTCTGGCTGGGATAGACCGCCAGGGCAGTGCCGACGGCCAGGGCTGTCAGTAACGGGCCGATAACCAGGCTTCTCATCGTGGTGCCTCCTGAAATTCTGAAAATGCTACGCAAGTCCTTATCCTCTGTGACGCCATCCCTGATATTTACATTTGTTCGCTAGAAGACTGACGGTTGACCGTGCAGAATTTTACTCATTCCCTAGCGCTGCACCAACCAGATCCAGCACATGGCAGGCCTTCTGCGGCAGGCCGGCCTGGTCCAGACTGTCTTGCAACTGCATGATGCAGCCGGGGCAGGCGGTGGCTACCAGGTCTGCGCCACTCTCCTTGATCGCGTTGGCCTTGATGGCGCCGAGCTGACGACTGGTTTGGTAGTGGTGGACGGAGAATGTGCCACCCAGGCCGCAGCAGGCGTTGGCCTTGTTCATCTTCACCAGTTCGATGGTAGTCAGAGCGGCCAGCAGCTGTTTGGGCGGTTCGTCGAGACCGCTGTTGCGCAGATGACAGGGGGTATGCACGGAGACTTTTGGCCGCTGCGTGGGTTGCGGCAGTTGACGCAGAACTTCCTCTAGCCCCCGGCTGACCAGCAGGTCGTTGATGTCGATGACCCGTTCCGCCAAGGACGCATAATCGGGGCCGAGGTCGCGAAAGTGGCGGGTCAGGCCGCTATGGCAGGAGGCACAGAGGGTGACGATCTGGTCCGGTTGATGCTCGCCAAAGGCGCGGAGGTTACGGGCTGCCAGTTCGCTGGCGCTGGCGCCGTCCCCTGCGGAGAGGGCCGGCAGGCCGCAGCAGCCCTGGTCTTTGGGAATTATCACGTTGAGGCCGAGGGCAGCCAGAGCTTTTAAGGCTCCCTCTCCGATTTCTGGATAGAGATAGTTGACCATGCAGCCGGTAAACAAGACAATTATCGGCCGGTCCGGCTGACCGGCAATGAATTCGGGATGGCGCCGGCGAAAGGTTTTATTAGCCAAGGCTGGCAGACTGCGCTGGCGGTCGATAAAGGGGGCCGGAAAGCGCAGGCGCAGGCCGCTTTTTTGCGGTATCCGCCGGAACAGCAATCGAGCAGCGCGGCGAGCGCTGCCCGCCAACAACTGCATCAGTCGCGGCCGACGCAACAGGGCAGTCATGCTGCGGCCGAACAGGGACAGGCCGCGGCGGGCGACGATCTCCCGGCGGGCGGCCAGCACGATGTCATCCACCGGCACCTGGGTGGGGCAGCGGCGCACACATTTACCGCACTGCAAACACTTGGAGAAGCTTTCACTCAGCAGCGGGTCGGGTTCGATATCCCCATTGAGCAGCGCGTGGGCCAGGGTGACCTTGCCGCGGGCCACCACCGCCTCGCGGCCCTCTTCGCTAAAGACCGGGCAGTGGGCCCTGCAAACCCCGCATTTGACGCATTGGTCCATCTGCGGGCGATAATCGGCGAGGGTTTTATGTCGGTCTAATCGTTTCATAGTATTTCACAACGGCTTGGATCTTTTCAGTCCTGCAGAAAGATTTTACCGGGATTGAGGATGTTGTTGGGATCGAGGGCCTTCTTGATGGCCTTCATATAGGCCACCGCGGCCGGGTCGAGCTCCATTGAGATATAGGGAGCCTTGGTGACACCGACGCCGTGTTCACCGCTCATGGTGCCGCCAAGTTTGAGGGTGGCGGTGAAGATCTCCTCGATGGCCTGTTCGGCCTTCTGCTCCTGGCCCGGTTCGGCCTTGTCGACCATGATGTTGACGTGAATGTTGCCGTCTCCGGCATGGCCGAAGTTGACGATAGGAATCTGCAGCTTGTCGCTGATCGCCTCAATGATACGGATCATCTCTGGCAGGCGGCTGCGGGGCACGCAGATATCCTCGTTGTACTTGTCAGGATTGACCTTGCGCAGACTCGGTGAGACGCTGCGCCGCACCTGCCAGATCGATTCGCTCTCTTCGCTATTGGCCGCAACCCAAGTGTTGACCACACCTAAAGGCTCGACCAGTTGGAGAATCGTCTTGGCCTGCTTTTCGATGAGGTCCGCATCGCCATCGACCTCGATAATCAGCACCGCTCGCGCCGCTTCGGGCAATTTCAAGTCGGTGCCCCGCCGTACGCAGTCGATGGTGGTGGCGTCCATGAATTCCAGGGTAGTGGGAATGATCTTGCCGCCGATGATGGCTGCCACCGCTTGGGCGGCACCGTCAATGGAGTCGAAGAGAACCAGCATGGTCTTTTTAGCTGCTGGCAAGGGCAACAGCTTGAGGATGATTTTGGTGATTACGCCCAGGGTCCCCTCGCTGCCGACCAGCAACTTGGTGAGATCGTAGCCGACCACCCCTTTCATGGTTTCGCCGCCGGTGCGGATAATGTCTCCCTGGGGGGTGACCACTTCCAGGCCGAGAACGTAGTCTTTAGTGACCCCGTACTTGACGCAACGAGGGCCACCGGCGCATTCGGCAACGTTGCCGCCCAGTGTGCTGAATTTCAACGAAGCCGGATCGGGAGGATAAAACAGGCCGAGGGCCTCTACCGTCTTTTGTAGCTGGCGGGTCACTACCCCTGGTTCGACTTCTGCCACCAGGTTTGCCTCATCGATACGCAGGATAGCATCGAGGCGGGTCATTACCAGGGCCAGGCCACCGTGAATCGGCAGGCTGCCGCCGGTAAAACCGCTGCCGGCGCCCCGCGGATAGACCGGAATGCCCTCGGCATTGGCCATTTTTAGCAGCAGACTGACCTCTTCGGTGTTGCTCGGCCAGACCACGGCATCAGGGCGATGCTGGCGCTGCGTAGCGTCGTAGGAATAACACAGTCGGTCAGTGTCGGCAGTGGAGACGTGCTGGGCTCCGACGATATCTTCAATAATGCGGATGATGCGGGTCTCTATCATGATGGCTGGAGATCCTTTGACGGTTTATCAAGAAGTGCCGCTCTGGATTGCAATCGCTTATTTTAGCAGACATACAGGGGATGCGTCCAGAGCCAGGCACCGGCAGCCGTTGACAGCATCGGTCCAAAGGCCCTAGAATGATCTGTTATTTTAAGGAGAAGGCTGTGAAGCAGAAAACCATCTATAGCTGTCAGCAGTGCGGTTACCAGAGTCCTAAATGGCTGGGGCGTTGCCCGGACTGCAATCAGTGGAATACCTTGACTGAGGAGTTGCGCAGCGCTCCTTCCGGCAAGGGACGGCCCGTATCGGCCGCCGCTCCGGTCCAGCGCATCGCCGAGGTCACCGCCGACGAGGAAGATCGTTGTTGCAGTGGCATCGGTGAATTCGACCGGGTGCTCGGTGGCGGAGTGGTCCCCGGCTCGCTGGTGTTGATCGGCGGCGATCCGGGAATCGGCAAGTCAACTTTGCTGCTGCAGGCGGCCAACCGCCTGGCCGCCAGTGGTTCAGTTCTGTATGTCACCGCCGAAGAATCGGCCCGCCAGATCAAGCTGCGCGGCGCCCGTCTCGGTGTCGAAGCTGGCGAGCTGTTCATCTGCGCCGAAACCTGCCTAGAAGCTATTCTCGAACGGGTCGCGGAACTGAAACCCCGCTTTCTGGTCGTCGATTCCATTCAGACCATCTTTATCTCCGCCCTCGAATCAGCTCCTGGCAGTGTCACTCAGGTGCGCGAATGCGCCGGTCGGTTGATGTTGTTGGCCAAGGGCCAGGGGGTGTCGACCTTTATTGCCGGTCACGTTACCAAGGGCGGGGCTATTGCCGGGCCACGCATGCTTGAGCACATGGTCGACACGGTTTTGTACTTCGAAGGCGACGCTGGTCACCCTTATCGGATTCTGCGGGCAGTCAAAAATCGTTTCGGCTCGACCAACGAAATCGGTGTGTTCGAAATGCAGGAACGGGGCTTGGTCGAGGTGTCCAATCCCTCGGAGCTGTTTCTTGCTGAACGCCCTGAGGAGTCCGCGGGAAGCGTGGTGGTGCCTTCCCTAGAGGGGAGTCGGCCGATCCTGGTGGAGTTGCAGGCCCTGGTATCCAGCACCTCCTTCGGTACCCCGCGGCGTACCGCCATAGGCCTCGATCACAACCGGGTCTCGCTGCTGGTAGCGGTACTGGAAAAGAAGCTTGGCCTGCCGCTGACGGCTCAGGATATTTTTCTCAACGTTGCCGGGGGCGTTCGGCTCGACGAGCCGGCTGTCGACCTTGGCATCGTGGCGGCTTTGGCCTCGAGCCATCTTAATCGACCGGTATCCTCCGGCCTGATTCTGTTTGGCGAAGTCGGCCTGACCGGCGAGGTGCGGGCTGTGTCCCGGCCGGAACTGCGGGTCATGGAGGCCGCTCGACTCGGTTTCGAGCGCTGCTGCCTGCCTGCTGGAAACCTGAAAAATCTTGACGCACCGCCGGGTCTGCAGTTGTGCGGCGTGGCGAATGTGCAACAGGTCCTGGAGGGGATTTTCGATTGATTCACGGCCTGTCTGGCTGAGAGACGGCCGCTTTTGGTTAAGGATTTTCCGCACCCGCAGAGGGCGGATGGAAATTATGTATTCAGATAAGGAGACGAAATGAGCGACCAGTTGACCCATTTTGACGAAGAAGGCAAGGCGATTATGGTGGAAGTTGGCGACAAGGTCCCGACCCAACGGCTGGCCATTGCTCGCGGCGAGGTACGCATGCTGGAGTCGACCCTGAGTCGGATTCTTGACGGCGACTTTTCCAAGGGCGATGTGTTGGCGGTGGCGCGTTTAGCCGGCATCATGGCGGCAAAGAAGACCCCCGAGTTGATACCCCTCTGTCATCCGCTGCTGTTGACCTCCATTGCCATCGAGTTTATTCCCCATCCGGGAGAGGGTCGCATCGAGATTGAGGCCCGGGTTCGCGTCACCGGAAATACGGGCGTCGAAATGGAAGCGCTGACTGCTGTCTCCGGAGCAGCTTTAACCATTTACGATATGTGCAAAGCTGTCGATAAGGGGATGGAGATCCACGCTATTCGGTTGATGGAAAAACATGGTGGCAAGAGCGGGACTTATCTGCGCGACGCTTGATTTTTGATGGCGTCGCAAAAAGTCCGTCCTATAAGTTTTGCGAATGCATCATTTATAGCTCACCCGTGATCTGGCCTGGTGGCCATGATGAGAAATGGATGACATCGTATGACAGAGCGAATGAGCTTTACTATAAGACGGGCCTTGCTGTTGCCCCTCGGATTGTTGTTGTTGGTTCAACTTGCCCTGTTGATCGTATCCGTTTTTCAGGGGCAGCCGCTCAACAAGTGTCTCTTTGTCGGCGGCGTAGTGCTGGTGCTGGCGGGGCTGCTGGCGAATAATCTGTTGCGACGCATCGAGCTTGATGATGAGGGGATCACGGTCTGCCGTATCGGTCGACGGCGGCGGATGCTGTTTGCCGACTTGACCGAAGTAGAAGCGGTTTGTCTACGCAAGCGGCTGTTCGTCACCCTCTGGGTCGACGAGTCCTTTCTACTGCTGACCAACGCCTATGGCAATGTGGATACCCTGTTTCAACTTTTGTTGCAGCGGGTCCCGAGCGGCTTGGCCAGCGACGAAGTACAGGAGGTGGTGGGGAATCCGCCGCGCCATAATGGCAATATCATAGTTTGCTGGTTTGCTGTTGTTTTTTCACTGCTTATCCTCTGCCGTCAATCTCTGGCGGGTTGCTGGGGCGCATTTTAGTCGCGGCCATTTTAGTTGACTTGAAAAGGGTTTTCTTTTACATTTACCCCTTCTTAATATAGGTAAGGGAGTACCGGCATGGAAAAGGCACAGATCGAAGATTTCAAAAAAACTCTGGAATTCCAACTGGAGCAATTGCTTCAGGAGGCTGGCAAAACGGTTTCCGAGATGACCGACGAAGGTATTAACTTTCCCGATCCCACCGATCGGGCGTCTCTTGAGTCAGATCGCAATTTCGAGTTGCGGATCAGGGATCGTGAACGTCGTCTTATCATGAAAATACGCGATGCTCTGGCCCGCATAGAAAACGGCACCTTCGGCACCTGCGAGTGCTGCGAAGAGCTGATCGGCGCCGATCGGCTGCGGGCTCGGCCGGTGACAGAGCTCTGTATCGACTGCAAAACCGAGCAGGAACGCAAAGAAAAAATCGGTTGATCAGGCTGATACTGCACACCCGATGTTTGTGATCGGCAACTAAAGAAGGGTACCATGAGCCCTGAGTGCTGTGCCGTTATCTGCGATGTAGTGCGCATTGCTAATCGGGCTGAGCCTGATTTCTCCCGGGCCTGCAAGGAAGTTCTGCAGCTGCTGGTGAGCGCTTTTGGCCTCAAAGGGGCCGAGCTGTTCCTCTGTGGCGATCGTCCCAGGCACTTTTCCGAACGGCTTGCGGCCTCTGGTCCCTATCTCATCCGCCCCTGCAGCAGCATGGCCGAAGGTGGCTCAGCCGAAACCTTGAATAGTCGTTGTCTGGTGCGTGACGGCCAGGTGTTGTCCGTTCCTCTGTTCGATCACCTGCGACTGCATGGTGTATTGACCCTTTCCCTCCCCTCCGATTTTCATTCCTGTCATTCTTTCGAAAAATTCTGTCAAACCATCGCCTTACAGTTGAGCGGTTTATTGCAGCGTCGTCAACTGGCCGCCGGTGAGCGGCGTCGTACGGCACAGCTGGCGCTTATATCCGCTCTCGGTAGTTCGCTGAATAAGGCGTGTACTATTAAGGAGTTGCTGGAGGCCGCCAGTCGGATTGTGCAGCACCATGCCGAGGCGTCCTGCGTGGTACTGCGGCCGATTTACGGCAATACTCTGCTTGGCGATCGGACGGTACGGATCCCCAGAGTCTGGCAGGGGTTGCGTGCTCCTTTACTGGCCATTGAAGAGGGGCTTGCCGCTCAAGTGGTGGCTGACGGCAAGGTTGTATTTAAGCAGCACCCCTTGGCGGCCGTTGAGCACAGTGAGCTATTGCTATCGGCTGTGGCGGCGGTACCACTGGTGTTTCAGCAGCATACCTGGGGGGTTTTCACCATCTTTGAGCAGCTTGACGCCAGTCCTCTGGCTCTGGCTTCCGACCCGGCAGCGCAAGGCATGCTGGTGCTCATCGCAGAACAGATTGCTCAGGCTATGGAGCGATTGGCGGCGGTGGAGAAGTTGGAGGATCTGTCGCAGGAAAAAGCCACCGAACTGCAGGATATGTCCCTGCTGTATCGCATCTCTAGAGCCATGCATAGTACTCTGCATCTTGACGAGTTAATGCACCTGGTGCTTTCGGCTGCCACGGTCAAAAATGGAGCCGGCTTTGAGCGGGCCATGCTCTTTCTGGTTAATGAGCGCAGTGGTTTTTTGCAGGGGATGCTGGGAGTCCGTCGCGCTGAAGCCGGTGCCGTGTTGCCGCCCTCCAAGGGCTTGTCGGCTTGGGAAAAGCCACGGGTTTCTAAAGCGGTACGGTCGGCACAGCGGCAGGATCCCTTTTCTCGCCAGGTTTGCAAGCAGCGGCTGTCTTTGGAACAGAGTGATCATCCCCTGGTACAGGCTGTACTGGAGGAGCGGGTGGTGTTGGTTTCGGATCACGGCAGAGGTGCCCCCTCTTTTGCCGAGCTGAAAAAATTATTTAGTATCGGCCATTGCGCCTGTGCGCCGTTGGTCGGGCACGGCAGGGTGCTCGGTGTATTGCTGGTCGATTCCCCGGGCAGCCGGGAAGAGATCGCTGCGGAGCGGCGGCGGTTTCTCGAATTGTTTGCAAGCCAGGCGGCCCAAGCCATGGAAAACAGCCTGCTGATGCAACGTCTGGAGGAGTCGCACCGGCATCTACGAGAAACCCAGGAGCAGATGATTCAGGGGGAAAAGATGGCGGCCCTTGGCGAAACGGCCGCTTCGGTGACCCATGAATTGCGTAATCCCCTGGTATCTGTCGGCGGTTATGCCAATCGTCTGGCGGGGTTGTTGCCCGCGGAGAGCAAGTCCGGAGAATACAGTCAGATTATTGTTCGGGAAGTGCGCCGCATGGAAGAGATGCTCAGTAACATCCTGGCCTTTTCAAAAAAACAGATGCTGTGTCTGGTCAATTGCCACTTGGAGGAGATTCTTGAAGAGGTGCTGACGCTAGAGTCAGAGCCGCTGCAGCGGGCTTCCATTGTGCTGCAGAACGAGATCGTTGAGGGGCTGCCGCCTATTCAGGGTGATGAGCAGAAATTGCGTCAGGTGGTGTTGAATCTAGTGGCTAATGCGAGGCAGACCATGGCTGCGGGAGGGGTGTTGACGGTCAGGGCTTATACCACCCTGCTTCGAGGCGAGCCAGCGGTGGCTCTGGAGGTGGAGGATACGGGCGGAGGGATTGAGCTTTCGGTGATGAGGAATATTTTTAATCCCTTCTTTACCACCCGTCAGGACGGTACCGGTCTGGGACTGTCCATTGTCCATCGCATCATCGAGCACCATCACGGCGATATCGAGGTGCAGAACGGTGAATTGGGCGCCCGCTTTATCATTCGCTTGGCTGTGGCTCAGTCAGAGCGAAAGCCTGGGGTGCCTGGCTGGCCCGGGCGCCGCTGATGGCCGCTTGCAAAGGCCGCCGTCGGTGGTAGACTGAAATCGAAACGTGATGATTTACAACTCTCTGAAGAGTTTTTTTGCGCGCACGGTTTTTCCCTCCTGACCGGCGCGCTTTTTTTGTTTTGGATGAAACAGGCAACCAGGTTGAACAAGCCAAAGGCGCTAAAAAGACCTAGGGGAAACCCTGTTCTAAAGCCTAAACACTGGTCTGGAAGGGCGCATTTGGAGTCTGCATGGCATCCGGAAATAACAATTATTTTCTTGCATGGGCGGGGCCGGTTTGGTATAAGTCGGTGTGGTACATATTATGGAATATCGCCTACTGAGCATTGAATGTAGTGAGAGTTTGTTGCGCATTTAAGGTAAACAGGCGGGTTCCGACTCTGACCTGTCTTCGCTAAGGCTTAAAGCTATGGGGGGGCGGGCTGTGGGTTTCACTGGAAACGGTGGCGCCTCCCGTATTTGGAAAGGAGTCGGAGGGTGTTGCATCTGCGACCGTAAGGACGCAAGATATGCAGTGTCCCCCTGTCTCTTTTTTTTTAAATGTTTCTCGCTCTATTAGGCACTTTCTGGCAATCGGGTTAAGCGAAAAGCTTCAACAACACAAGAACTAGGAGGAATTAGGTATGGCACAGGCAATGGTTGATAAATTGGTAGCTAATGCTAAAGCGGCTGCCGCCGAATTTAAGGGTTTCACCCAAGAGCAGGTCGACAAGATTACCGCGGCCATGGACAAGGTCAGCGTAGAAAACGAAGTCATGCTCGGCGAAATTGCCGTTGAAGAAACCGGTATTGGCCGGGCCGACCATAAAGCCATCAAGAACCACCTTGGTGCTCACATTGTTTATGAGTACTTCAAAGACAAGAAGTCCGTAGGCGTTATCGAAGAAAAAGAAGGCGTTAAGTATGTTGCCGAGCCTTTTGGCGTGCTGGCGGCTGCTACTCCGACCACCAACCCGACTTCTACTGTCATGTTCAAGTCTTTGATCGCCATGAAGACCCGTAACGTGATTATCTTCGCCTGCCACCCCCGCGCTCAGAAGTGCAGCGTTAAAGCTGCTGAACTCATGCGTGACGCAGCTGTTTCCGCCGGCGCTCCCAAGAACGCCATCCAGTTCATCGATACTCCTTCTATCGAAGCTACCGGTATGCTGTTCAACCACCCGGGTATAAACTTGATCCTCGCCACCGGCGGTAACGCCATGGTTAAATCTGCTTACAAATCCGGTCACCCCGCCATCGGCGTCGGTGCTGGTAACACCCCGGTTTTTGTTTCCAAGTCCGCCAATCTCAGCGTTGCGGTTAACAACGTTATCGCTTCCAAGACCTTCGACAACGGTACCATCTGCTCTTCTGACCAGTCGATGATCTTCGACGACCAAGCCACTTGTGACGAGGCCGTCAAGCTTCTGATCGAGCGCGGTGCTTACCTGGTTAAGCCAGAAGAGAAAGCCCAGCTCGAAGCAGTTATGTTCGACAAGGAAAGAGGCGTTCCGGCCATGGCCATCGT
>MAXT01000403.1:12653-13224 GCA_001751225.1 Desulfuromonadales bacterium C00003107
TGGTTCAGCCATGAAAAACTCTCTCCGGTCCTCGGCTACATCAGCTACAATAGCACCGACGAAGCGATTGACGCAGCCAAGAACCAGCTTCTCTGGGGCGGCGCCGGTCACACCGCCGTTATTCATGCTCAGGACGACGCAATCCTCGAGAAGTTCGCCATGGAAATCCCTGCTAACCGTCTGTTGTTGAACCAGCCTGCGGTACACGGCTCCGTTGGTCTCATTTACAACAAACTGCCACCTTCATTGACTCTCGGTTGCGGCACCGACGGCGGCAACTACCTGGGCAACAACATCAACTACTCTGACCTGCTCAGCATCAAGACGGTTGCAGCACGTATCGTCGATTACGAGCGCGACGAGTAATATCGAAACATGCTGATCGGCTAAATAGCTCTGAAGTGAGTTGTTGACCCGATATTGAAGAACGGTTGAAAAGTGGGACTTTTCCTTGTGAAAAGTCCCACTCGTTTTTCCACGCATCGGCAAAACAAGCCCCTGCTTCGGTTTTATCCGGAGCAGGGGCTTGTTTTGCCGATTAGACCATCATGTAACCCTCCCCTAAAATAGG
>MAXT01000404.1 GCA_001751225.1 Desulfuromonadales bacterium C00003107
GTCAACGAGCTGCTTGCGAGCTCGTTCAAGCATATCGTAGGGAGTGACGCCAGCCTTGCAGAGTAGAATCACTCCGTCAAACATGCCGCAAACAATACGCGAATCAGCTACAGGCAAAACCGGAGGCGAATCGCAGACAATAAAATCGAATTCCTTGCTCAGTGAATCGAGCAGTACGCTCATTCTGTTGGAAGCCAACAGTTCGGAAGGGTTCGGCGGAATTGGCCCAGAGGGTATGACAGCGAGTTGGGGCAACGGTCCCTTTTGAATAATATGGCTGTCTGTCGCCCCGGCCAGATAGCTGCTGAGACCTTTGGTGTTGTCGATTTTCAGGATTTTATGCAACCGGGGTTTCCGCAGGTCCCCCTCTATAAGCAGTACTCGCTTGTCTGAGCGGGCAAGAGCAAAAGCCAGGTTAACCGAAGTGGTGGTCTTCCCTTCCCCCATACCGCTGCTGGTCACCAGGATCTTTTTCGGTGGTCTTTCTGGAAACGACAGTTGAATGGAGGTACGCAGGGAACGGTAATTTTCGGCAAAGACCGACTGGGGATCCTTCCATACCACCTGTTCCGGTTTTTTACTGTCATCGCGCCAGATATCGATCACCGTCAACACTGGAATACCGAGTTTGGCTTCGGCATCTTCCGGATCCTTGACCGTATTGTCGAAATACTCCAGAAACAGGATCAAGCTCAGACCACCGATAAGACCGATGACGGTAGCCAAAAGCAGATTCATCCCTACCCAAGGACGAGCCGGTTGGAGAGGAACGATCGCTTCTTCAACGATCCACAGATTGACAGGACTGGTCTCCTCGGTAATGCTTTGTTCCTTGAGCTTTAACATCAAAGCATCGTAAAGCTTGCGATTCGTATCGACTACCCGCTTTAAAGCGCCATATTGAATGAATTTTTCAGTTAACAGCAAAGCTTCCGTCTTCGTAGAACTTAGCTGCCCACGCAGACTTCTTTCGTTCGATCGGGCTAATTCGTATTCGTTCTTGATCGATTCGACAAGACGATCTATTTCCTGATTTCTTTTTCTCTTCAGCACCTGTAAGTCGCCCCGGGCCTTGACCATCAAAGGATGTCTGGCTCCATATTTGTTGGACAACTCCATGATGTTTTTTTCTGTTTCTACAATCTGGGAACGAATAGACCGCAGGGCCGGATCTATCGATATGGCGGAGATCGTAGTGGCAGCCCGATAGTTCCTGCCAATTTTTTTAACCTTTTCGTAAAGGGCTTCCAATTCCTTACGACGCGATTCGGCCCGCACCAATTGTATATTGATTTCAGATAGTTTCTCAGGAGTGACCGTCATTCGATCTTCAACGGTAACAATATTGTTATCCTTCATGTACTGTTGCAACCTTATTTCCGATTGACGCAACTTCTCTGCTTCTGTCTCCGCCTTTTTGGTCATCCACTGTAAACTGGCTCTTGTGGCAGATAATTTCATATCAAGTGTTTCTTCGATATAGGCTTTGGCCACCGTATTGGCTATTAAGGCCGCCAGTTCCGGATTCGGCGACAAGTAGCTGATATTAACGATACGACTACCTTCTACAGGTCTTACACGAACCATGTCACTAATAATTTTAGTCAGGTCTTCACCCTTAGAAAGAAGCTTCTTTTCTTTCTGAGCGGCACTCTCAGCGGGACTCAAAAATGCACTGATCCGTCCGAATAAGTTTTTCATTTCAGTCAAGACAAAGCGCCACGGAGATGTCTTTCCAACTGTTTTGCCGATGAAAGAATCATAGTTTTGTTGCAAGGAAAGAGTATTAACCACTCGCCGAGCAACGGCGCGGCTTCTGATCAATTGGAACTGTGTCTCGTAAAAGATCGGGTCATACGAGTTGCGTTGATAACTGCCGGTCAGGGCACCCCCCTCGGACCTTTGGATCATGACTTTAGTCATCCCCTCATAAAGGGGGGTCATGATGAAGGTTACCAAGCAGGCTAAGGCAACCACAGAGAAGAGAAAAGCGAGCAGAATATGGCGCCGCTTTTTAACGACTCTGATAATATCCCGCAGATGCAGTTCTTCTTTTTTAATCGGCATGCGCAGCCCCCGGTTGTGAAGAAAAAACAGAATAGTATTTAACTAAAGAGCAGAAGCGGTAAAACCTTCATAAACGACAGACTAGAAAAAACTCTCCGGAACCACAATGACGTCATCAGCAATGATCTGCGTATGCAATGGTACTTTTTTTAAAACCACCTCTTCAGTTTCGACTTTTCGTATGATTTTCACCTTTCGCTGAGCAGCCAACTCGGTGAAGCCTCCAGCCATAGTAATAGCTTTAATTACCGAGGTGCCTTGCTCCAGCTTATAGGCCGCCGGTTTATTTACCTGGCCGGTGACATAAAAGACACCGGCTCTTGGTACAAACACGCTGTCTCCATCAACGATAATTAAATTAGACACATTTTCTTTCTTTTCCAGCAGATTTTTCAAGTTCACTGAAATAATTTTATCGGAATCGAGTTGAGACGGATTTTTCCTCTTAATGGTCACCAAATCACCTGCATCAACAGTTAGACCGCCGGCGGTGGAGATAACCTCCATCAAAGAAGTAGGGCCACTTAACTCATAAAGCCCGGGCAATTTCACCTCACCCATAATCACGGTCTTCTGACTGCGAAACTCTTGGACAAAAACTGAAACCTGAGGATTAATGATGAAGCCTTTGGCGAGTTTACGCGAAATAATTTGCCCGACCTCAGACACATTGTGGCCTTCGATGCGGGTTTCACCAATCAGCGGAAAGCTTATAGTCCCCTTACCGCTGATCCTAGTGGTGGTCTCTAAATCAGGGTTGTCGTAAACCAGTATTTTTAAGACATCCCCTTCTCCGACCAGATAATCTAAATTGTCTCCAGGAGCGGCCCAGCAACTGAAGCTCAGCGCCAGAACCAACACTATTATTCCTAACCAAAGTCTCATGGTTTAACCTCCCGCCTCCCTGCTAAATTAAAGAGTAGCAACCAAATTCAGATAGACGGAATTCCTATAAAAGTCGCTGCCTACTGTATTCGAATTTCTTTTGAGATATGAATAGCCTCCGGCCAGATTCAACCATCGGGTTAAACTGTATTTCAAATCAAGACCGGCACCATAGTAATCATCCTCTTGATCGCCTAATAAACCTGACCCTTGGTAATCATCATTGCTATAGGAGATATTGGCGGAAGCCAGGAACTTAGCCGTCATGCGCTGGAAATAGCGAAGCTGCAGTTTATGGGAAAGGATGTAGTCTGCACCTGGCGAGTCCGTCTCGTTGGTGCGGCGGTTGCCGCGCAATTCGACATAGGTTTTGGAGGTAAAACGATGCCGAAATTGAATTTCGCCTATAAAATTGTCGGCAGTACTTATAGAGGAATCGTCAAACTCCTTTTCCCCATAGCCAAGCATAATCCGCCACCGTGATTTACTCGTTTGCAACCATTGCAGGCCGAGGTAGGCCTGGTGTTCCTCACTGTCAGAAGTCACATTCTGATCGTAGTCCAGGTTGATGAAGCTATATTCCACAAAAACCGAAGTCTTCGGCCTGAACTGGTAAAAGGCCCTACCGGTAAAGCGCTGATCATCCCGGTCACGAAACTGGCTTGGGTCTTTATCGTAGGACAGACTGTACAAAGCGTATTGGAGCTCAGCACGGGTTTTGGAACTTATTTCGTATCCGACGGTGGTTTCGATAAGGTTCGATGTGAATTTATCCAGAGAACGTGTAGGACCGTTACTGGCGGTATCATGATCAAGTTCATAGACATCGAGCAGAGCTAGAGATAATCCTCCGCGAAAATTGTACCCCAAAAAACCTTCCCCCTTCTGGTTGACCTGATCTTCCTCATCAAAATCACCGTGCCGTAAGATATCGACCTGATAACTGCCATACGCCTGAATACGGGTATTCCCCTTGGACCGGAATCGACTCAACTCCAAACCGCCAGGGGCCACGTTAAGGGTATTCAATTGGACCAATTGATAGGGGCTGGCTGGAAGGGAGACCCATACACCCGGTGTTATACGGGTGATAAATTCGCCCTGCCGATTATTGTCACTTTCGTAAAAGTTGTCGGTATAAAATTCACCAATGGCAAGATAGGGATGGATATATCCCGTTTTGCTACCAATTATTTCTCCGACATTGATAGCATTGGTACGCTCTACGAATGGACTTTCTCCATAAGCCAGGCTCGGAACAATCGCGGTAGTTGTACGTTTAACACCAACCTCTTCCGCTAGGGCGCACTGCCAACCCATGGAAAACAACAATAAAAGCAACCCTCCGATCAAACATTTCATGTTTCTCTCCTGTCAGGATTAAGTTGGCAACAACTCTGGGTGCGGTCGCTTCTACCAACCAGATTCAGATTCTCCACCTTCGTAGGAAAGGGCTTATCCTCCACCGGGGCCTGGTCCACGTCCTTCAATTCGCAATGAAACTCAGGGACTATTTTCTGCAGAGTGCTGATCAAACTCATCACATCCGCATCCCTTACTGCGGCTAAAAGTCGTTCAGTTTCTTCCTGCAAAGCTTGTTCAGAAAAGCTGGCTGCCTGAAGAATACGAATCTTTTCGTGGGAGGTAGCCTTAACGCCTTCCCCAGCAATAAGCAGTTCTTCGTACAATTTTTCGCCGGGCCGCAAACCAGAGAAGACGATTTCTATCTCTTCATACGGTCGCCGCCCTGAAAGTCGAATCAATTCTTCGGCCAATCGCACGATTTTTACCGGCTCGCCCATATCCAGCAGAAAAATTTCACCGCCATGTCCCATACAACCGGCCTGCAACACGAGCTGCACAGCCTCGGGAATAGTCATAAAAAACCGAGTGATTTCCGGATGGGTAACAGTAACTGGTCCTCCCTTGCGTATCTGTTCCTGAAATGTCGGAATTACGCTGCCATGGCTTCCCAACACATTGCCGAAGCGAACCGTGGTCGCCTTGGTGGGCCCTTTACTCACCATATTCTGCACATAGATTTCAGCAACCCGCTTTGTAGCGCCCATAATATTGGTTGGATTGACCGCCTTATCGGTGGAAATCAGCACAAAATGTTCGGCACCAACCGCCACGCTGGCATCCACCACACACCGACTTCCCAAAACATTATTTTTAACCACCATCAGCGGGTTGACCTCGGACATAGGCACATGCTTGTAAGCTGCAGCGTGGAATACAACCTGAGGTTTATGCTCCCAGAAAATTTGGGAAACTCTATTCTCATCGCGAATATCACTAAGACTTGGGGTGATTTCCAAACTTGGAAACTTTTCCCTCAATTCGTTTTCCAAATTAAAGAGAGGTGTCTCGGCGTTTTCAAAGAGAATGAGACGAGCCGGATCAAATTGAGCCACTTGACGGCAGATCTCACTACCGATGCTCCCCGCAGCCCCTGTAACGAGAATTCTTTTGCCATGCAGGTAGCCGCGAATCTCGTCGACATCGAGACGGATAGACGGTCTACCGAGCAAGTCTTCAAGTTGCACAGATCGACACTGTTGCAAGGAAACCTGACCGGAAATGATGTCACCAATAGCCGGCAGAATTTTTGAAATTATTTGTTTACGTTTGCAAAACTCCACAATATTGCGCAAGTCCTTGGGAGACACCGAACTTTGGGCGACGATAATCATATCAATGCCACTGCGTTGGCAGATTTTTTCAAGATCATCAAGGGTGCCTATTACCGGCACGCCATAGATAATTTTTGCCTGACGCCGAAGATCGTTATCGATATAACCAAGAACCGCCTTCTCCAATTTAGGGTTTTCACGAATTTCTCTGACGATCGACTGAGCGACGGTTCCGGACCCCACAACCAATACACTCTTGGGCCGAGAATTATAGCCACGGGAATTCAGTGCTAATTGCTCTCTGACCATGCGGGTCGAAACTCGTACCCCTATCATGGCGGAAAAACACAGGAGAAAGTCGAGCAGGATAATGGAGCGAGGCAGGCCATCGTTTGCATCAAGGAACATGACATAAACAACAACCCCAACGGAAGCCAGCAGATTTGCTCGCAAAATCTGCAGCAAATCGGGCATTGATACGTAACGCCACCACCCATCCGCCAAACCCATGCCCCAGAAGACGCAGAGCTTGATAAACAG
>MAXT01000405.1 GCA_001751225.1 Desulfuromonadales bacterium C00003107
TGTCAGGACCAAGTTGCAGAAGATCGTGGACTATATGACGTTTGATCTGGCAGGCGCAGCGGAATAATTCATCTGAATCTGCCGACCGGATACCTCCAACAGAGCGCACAGACTACAAGCAGCATCTGATAAAGCGAGGATTGAAACGATAAAAGTTATATAGTTTGGTGCAGAAGTATTATTGGGTGGTGAAGTGGGCATCCATGAGACAATAGTTAGAACATTGTCGGCAATGGTCGACATTTCGCTGCTACGAAAGAACATAAAGGGAGTTGAAACATAGTGAAACCAGAAATGGAACAGAAAGTGCTTGCAAGCCTCTACGATCGATTGTGGCAAGCTATCACGTACAGCCCCGGTGGGGGTAAGGAAGCGACATTCGACAGGAAGACGACGTTCGTGCAATTCTCCAAGGGCGAAGCACTAAATCCCGCCGACTTTGCGAATGCGGTGACCCCTACTAATCCGGGTGGAAATCTGAACGCAGCTCAGACCTTCTCTCAGATGGTGGATGTCATTCCTGCGGTCCAGGCAGACTACGCACCAAGTGCGAGCAAGCTCTCGGATAACTATGAGATGGTTGTGAATGGAGCGAACTCGAGCGTAGAAACAGACCCGAAACAGCAAGAGATCTACGACAAAGCCTACGAATATCTCAACACATCGACTACGGTCAAAGACTTTACAGGTAAGGAGGTTACCACCCATGGCCCTTCATCTATTCACTCCGCCTATGAGAATAACAAGCTTACCTACACTGCGGCTCTGAGTGCTTACCGTACCGCCTATCTAGGCTACGACATGTCTGATCCGAAGCAGCAGAGGCAATTTCAGGCAAATGCTCCATTGCTCCAAGCGGCAATCGACAAGACGTACAATGAGTGGCGAGCGGCTGGCGCGGCGCAAGTCGAACAAGCTCTTGCGGCATTGGACACGACCGTCAATTCCGCGGTGCGAAACGTGATTGAGGCAGCTCAAAGAACGATGAGAACTGCTGCTTTCGAATCCAGCACCGGTGATGGGACTAAGTGGTATCTTTCTTACATGCTGCCGACTAACTGGGCTGACCCCTCAGGTAGTGAGAACTTTTCCGCACTTACGCTAAAGAGCTCTTTCCTTGAAACGACGAAAGATTCGAGTTTCAGCAGCTATGGAGGAGGAGCATCTTGGTTTGGAGGTCTCTGGGGTGTGGGAGGTTCCGCAGCCGGAAGCAGTGGCTCGACGCATTACCACATGGACGCGGACTCGCTTGAACTGTCTGCGAAATTGGGCGTTGTCCGTATATACCGCCCGTGGCTTAACGACCTAATCTTCAAGATGAACAAATGGTTCGTCGATAATGTCGATAAGGACGGAATCTCCAATGGGAAGCTTCAGGGCAACGAGAGCTCAGTCATCCCGCTTATACCGACGGCTTTCATCGTTGCACGCGAGATCGAGATTACAGCCGACTTCACTTCAGAGGACAAGAAGCACGTGGAGAGCAGCGTCTCAGGGTCAGCTAGTGTTGGTTGGGGACCGTTTAGGATAAGCGGTCATTACTCCCATAGTTCGTCGAAAGACACATTCACGTCGACGTTCGACGGAGGAACCTTGAAAGTTCCGGGAATGCAGATCGTGGCATGGGTCAGCGAGATTGTACCAGCCTCTCCGCCAGAAAACGCCCCGTAACCGGAATCACATTAGCTATGGAAGAGCTGGCCCAGCTTTCGTTGGGTCGGCTTTTTCCAGATAGCTGCATTTTAAACATATTTAGGCTAAAAGGAGTGTGTGCAATTGGATTTAACAACCGCCATTGGGAAAGAAGTTTACAAGGCGACAAGCGAGTCTCGTGCACCGTTGTTTAAAACTTTGTCACGAGAGATGAATTTAGCACAGGTCAAGCCCGTTTTGCAATTAAACCCATTTCCCGTAACATTGGATCCATCAGACTATGTCAATCCTCAATCGAGCACTAACCCTAATGGAAGTTACCTAACGCTTTACGCTTTCCACCAGCTGGTAAACCCAATCCCGCAGTTCTCGAAATACTACTCATCCAGCGGATCCCTCATAGAAGAGGTGTATGGCAACATCATCAATGGAGCATCGGTACGAGCGGACTCAGAGTACGCTGGAAGAGTTATGAACTCGGCGCAGAAACGCTTTAGCGAATATGGGTTGCAAAATCTGAGTGGTATTCCAGGCACTTGGCATCCAGACTACGCTACGCCAGGGGACTGGTACGACATTACTCAGCACAATCGCTTCGGGAATCTCGACATCGATCTGGCGGATTTGGAATCTGGCAACGGACCTTATACGGTACTGAGCGGAGAACCAGACTCCGAAATCATGCGTTGGAGAGTGGGTGACGTTAAAAATCCAAGTTCTTCAAAAAGGATCGATCCAAATACCCAATTCCAATCCCTCAAATTCAAGTATCTCAAGGTTTCCATCACCCGACCGTGGCTCAAATTCGAGTTTTTCAAGTTGCAGGGATGGTACCTCCAGGGGCAAGGGTGGGGGTACTGTTCTACGGGCAAAACGAGTGATAACACGGGAGTTTTTCCGCTCCTACCGACAAGCTTCATCATCGGGATTAATGTTGAGATTACCGCTGATTGGGGCAAACTCGACAGGGAGGTCATCAAAGGAGCGGTTGTCGGTAACGAGCAGATTTCTTTTGGACCGGTTCTCTTCAATTCTGGCATGCCGAAGTCACATGCTATGAAGAATTTTAAAGCAACCGTCAAGGGCGACACCGTTTTGTCGCCAGCCTTACATGTGATCGGGTGGATCAGCTCCCTGGTACCATTTTCACCCCAATCAGATGGTTTTTGAGCATTTCCGAGTCATCTGAATCTGCCGACCGGATACCTCCAACAGAGCGCGCAGGCTGCAAACACATCATATAACGGAAGTTACTAACCCCCGGATCCGGTGTGAAAAACACCGAAAGATTTATTACTAAATAGCGACATGACATTACACCTGCAATCAACCATCGAGGTTAGGGGAATGTATCAAC
>MAXT01000406.1 GCA_001751225.1 Desulfuromonadales bacterium C00003107
GCTTACGGCTTACGGCTTACGGCTTACGGCTTACGAACTTGGTGCGAAATTTGCTTTATTTTCGCTTTGTACAGGCGATCTTCAGGCCTGTAATCTGAAAGGAAGAAGTTCCAATGGTGGGAATTCGCGAATTGCTCAAAGTTATGGTGGACATGGGGGCCTCTGACCTGCATATCACCTCGGGGGCGCCGCCGCAGGTACGTATTGATGGGGAGGTCAAGGCCTTACAGCATCCACCCTTTCAGTCCCAGGATACCAAGCAGCTCTGCTACAGCCTTCTGACTGATGCCCAGAAGCGTAAGTTCGAAGAAGAGAACGAGCTCGACCTTTCCTTCGGAGTAAAGGGCTTGGCGCGCTTTCGTGGCAACATTTATTTGCAGCGCGGTGCCGTAGCTGGTGCGTTTCGCATGATCCCCTATAAATTTATGTCCTTCGAAGAGCTGGGTTTGCCAACCGTGGTGCGGGATATCTCACGCAAACCGCGAGGGCTGGTTCTGGTCACGGGGCCGACGGGCAGTGGCAAGTCGACCACTCTGGCTTCGATCATCGATGCCATTAATATGGAGCGGCAGGAACATATCATCACCATTGAAGATCCTATCGAATATATTCATCCTCATAAGAAATGTCTGGTTAATCAGCGAGAGGTAGGATCCGACACCCATTCCTTTAAAAAGGCCCTGAAATATATTCTGAGACAGGACCCCGATGTGGTGCTGTTGGGGGAGCTGCGAGATCTTGAAACCATTGAGGCCGCTTTGACGATCGCCGAGACGGGACATCTATGTTTCGCGACCCTGCACACCAATTCCTGCGTGCAGACCATTAACCGCATCGTCGATGTATTTCCCACCAACCAGCAGACCCAGGTGCGCACTCAGCTTTCCTTTGTTCTGGAGGGGGTTCTGTCCCAGACCTTGATACCCAATGCCCAAGGTAAGGGGCGGGTGCTGGCCTTGGAGGTCATGGTGCCTAACGTGGCAATAAGGGCCCTTATTCGCGATGATAAGGTACACCAGATCTATTCGCAGATGCAGATGGGGCAGGAAAAGTACGGCATGCAGACCCTGAACCAGTCATTATTCATGCTCTATCACAAAAAACTTATTTCCCTTGAAGACGCTCTGTTGCGTTCCTCAGAGCCCGATGAATTGAAGCAGATGATAGCCAATCCTGCCGCAGTGTTGCGTCGGCAGGTTACGGTGCAGAAGTAAAGCGGCTGGAGACTGGTGACCTTAAAGGAAAACACGTAATGCGTGATACGTAAGGCGTAATGGGTTTAAATCTTTTACGACTCACGACTTTTAAACTGATTTAGCAAGATGAGGTGAATAGTATGGCCAAGTTCGCATGGGAAGGCAAGACCCGCAGTGGCCAAGCCCAGAAGGGGGAGATGGAAGCGCCCAACGAAGCGGCGGTTGCGGCTACTTTGCGGCGTCAGGGGGTGATGCCCGGAAAAATTAAAGAAGCGGGCAAAGGCGTTAACATGGAGATCAAAATCCCCGGGTTTGGTGGCAAGATAACCACCAAGGATCTGGTTGTCTTTACCCGACAGTTTGCCACCATGATCGACGCCGGTCTTCCTTTGGTGCAGTGCCTCGATATTCTCGGCAGGCAGCAGGATAAACAGATCTTCAAAGACATATTGGTGCAAGTTAAGGAGAGCGTCGAATCGGGTTCAACCTTTGCCGATGCCCTGAAAAAGCACCCCAAGGCTTTTGATAACCTGTTTGTCAACCTGGTTGCGGCCGGCGAGGTCGGCGGCATTCTCGATACCATTCTCAACCGCCTGGCGGCCTATCTGGAAAAAGCCCACAAGTTGAAGAAGCAGGTCAAGAGTGCCATGACCTATCCGGCCACCATCGTCGGTATCGCCGTGGTCGTCATCTCGGTCATTCTGTTGTTTGTTATTCCGGCATTTGAAAAGATGTTCGCCGACTTCGGCAGCGCTCTGCCAATGCCGACCCAGATCGTCATTGCTATCAGCAATTTTATTCAGGATTATATCGTCGCTATTATCTTGGGTGTCATCGTGTTGATTGTCGCTGTTAAAAAGATCTATGCTACCAAAAAGGGCTGCGACTTTATCGACGATATGCTACTAAAGTTGCCGATATTTGGCATGCTGCTGCGCAAGGTGGCGGTAGCCAAGTTTACCCGCACCCTGGGGACTATGATCTCCAGCGGGGTGCCGATTCTCGACGGCCTGGAGATCGTGGCCAAGACCGCCGGCAACCGGACCATCGAAAAGGCGATCTACCAGGTCAAACAGAGCATCAGTGAGGGCAAGACTATCGCCGAACCTTTGGAAAAATCGGGTGTATTCCCGCCAATGGTCTGTCAGATGATCGCAGTTGGTGAACAGTCGGGTTCCATCGACACTATGCTCAACAAGATTGCCGATTTCTATGATGATGAGGTTGATGACGCGGTAGGGAACTTGACGGCCATGATGGAGCCGATGCTCATGCTGTTCCTCGGCACCACCGTGGGCGGCCTGGTTATCGCTATGTATCTGCCGATCTTCAAGATTGCCGGTACGGTAGGCGGTTGACCGAAAAGCTTATGGACCATAGCACCCCTTTTGCCCCTTGGGATAAGACTGCCTCCCGCTTTCTTTACTGGTATCTGCTGGTTCGCCCGCTGGTTATGGCCTTGTTCCTCGGTGGCAGCATCATTAATCAGCTGCGCTCTGCTGGCGCAAATTCCCAGATTCTGGGTTGGTTTTATCTGCTGGCTGCGCTGTGCCTGATTCAATCGCTGATTTTTTTTGCGTTATTTGGTCGCAGTCAGCACAAAAAAGTGTTGCTGCGGTGGCAAATTTGCTGGGATTTGCTGTTTGCCACTGCTCTGATCTTTCTGGCGGGCGGTATCGTCAGCCACCTCTCCTTTCTTTATATCTTCATCATATTCAGTGTCAGTATTTTTTTGTCACGGCATGAAGTGTTCGTTGCGGCATCGGCGGCCGCCATTCTATATGGCGGGCTGCTCGATCTACAGTACTATTCTGTGCTGCCGGTTGTTTCCAGCATCGCTGTTAGCAGTCAAGAAATTTTCTACGATATTTTTATCAATGTCATCGTTTTTTATCTCATCGCCTTTTTAAGTAGTCTGCTGGCTGAACGGCTTCGTTATAGCGAATTGGCACTGAAAAAAAGGGAGATTGATTTTGAGGAACTGGAGAACCTTAATCAGATTATTCTGGAGAATGTTCCCAGCGGCCTGATTATCATAAATAATTCCGGCCGTATTCGATCTTTTAATGCCGGGGCAGCAACCATTACCGGCTATGCCCTCGAGGCTATTTACAATCGGTCTATCACTGAACTGTTCCCCGATATGAACGTGCTGGAGGGGGGAGATTTCAAACCTGTCGATCGGGGAGAAACGCGCCTGGTCGATAGTCAGGGTGGACAGAGGTCAGTTGGGTTCACCTCTTCTGTGGTCAGGGATGTGTCGGGCGAGACCCTGTGCCTATTGATTACCTTTCAGGATTTGACTCTTCTCAAAGAGATGGAGAATCAGCTCAAACGGGCTGATCGCCTGGCGGCTGTCGGCCAGTTAGCGGCTGGCATGGCCCATGAAATCCGTAACCCTCTGGCATCGATTAGCGGCTCGGTTCAGTTGCTCATGGAAGGGGAAAGTCTGGAACAGGAGGATCGGTGCTTGATGGGCATTGTGGTGCGGGAAGCGGAGCGGCTGAATGCGCTGCTGACCGATTTTCTGGTCTTTGCCAGGCCGTCTCCGCCTTGTTTAGAACCGGTGGATGTGGCGGAACTCCTCGATGAGCTGGTGTCCATGGTTTCTGCAGATGAGCGTTTCAAAAACATCGAATTGCAGCGGGATTATAAAGTCGCGCTGGAATGGCATTGCGACCGGGGTCAGCTTCGCCAGGCACTATGGAATCTGCTGGTCAACGGTGCCGAAGCCATGGAGAACGGTGGACGCTTAACCTGTGGGCTTGATTCTGAAGTGCCGGCGGTGTTTATTGAAGACACCGGCCCGGGCATTCCCGATGCCATTCGGGATAAAGTCTTTGATCCCTTTTTCACCACCAAGGATAGTGGTACCGGATTGGGCCTGGCCACCGTCCATTCTATTGTCGAGGCTCATCATGGTCGGTTGGATCTCATCAAAGCCGTAAATGGTGGAGAGCGTTTTGTTATTAGTATGCCAGCTTCGGCTGTGATGGAATTAGAGCGGGCAGTATAGTAAGAAGACCAATGGACTTATTTTTGTTGAAGGGGAAACTTTGAGGGAAGAAAAGTATAATATACTGGTCGTCGATGATGAAGAGAGCATGCGAGAGTTCCTCAGTATCATGCTCCATCGCGAAGGCTATGCGGTCGATGCCGCTTTCGATGGTGCCCAGGCTGTAGCGCGTTTGAAAGAACACCAATACGATTTGGTCATCAGCGACATTAAGATGCCGCGCCTCGATGGTTTCGGCGTGCTCGATTATATTACTGAGTCCTGCCCAGATACCGCTATCATTATGATTACCGCCTTTTCTACGGCACAGCAGGCGGTAGATGCCATGAAAAAGGGCGCTTACGACTACATCACCAAGCCTTTCAATAACGAAGAAATCCGCCTGATCGTCAAAAATGCCCTGGAACGCAAGGAGCTTCGCCGGGAAAACCTTGAGCTGAAAAAGGAGCTCGGCCAGCGCTACTCCTTTGACAATCTTATCGGCAAGAGTCGGGCTATGCAGCAAGTCTACCATTTCATCGAAAAGGTAGCGGACAGCAAAGCCAATGTGCTGATCACCGGGGAGAGTGGTACCGGCAAGGAATTGGTGGCCAAGGCGATTCACTACAACAGTCGCCGCAAAGACCAACCCTTCGTGCCTATCAACTGCGGCGCGATTCCGGAAAACCTGCTGGAAAGCGAGCTTTTTGGCCATGAAAAGGGTTCCTTCACCGGGGCCTCCCAACAAAAGTCCGGTCTGTTTGAAGTCGCTGATGGCGGCACGGTGTTTCTCGACGAGATTGCCGAACTGCCGACCATGATGCAGGTCAAATTGCTGCGGGTGTTGCAAGAACACGAGTTTCGCCGGGTCGGTGGCACCAAGGATATCAAGGTCGATGTGCGCCTGGTGGCGGCCACCAATAAGAATTTGGAAAGCATGGTGGCGGCAGAAACCTTTCGCGAGGACCTCTATTATCGCCTTAATGTCATTAACGTTGATCTGCCGGCCCTTAAAGAGCGCCGGGAGGATATTCCCCTGCTGGTCGAACACTTTTTGCACAAACTCACCGGCGATGATCAGCTCAAGGCCTCCGAATCCGTCATGCGCCGCCTACTCGACTATCACTGGCCCGGCAATATTCGCGAACTGGAAAACACCATCGAACGCTGTGTGG
>MAXT01000407.1:0-540 GCA_001751225.1 Desulfuromonadales bacterium C00003107
GTACTGGCGGCAGGGGGGGCCGGAGGTGGCTGGTTTCTGCTCCACGACTATCAGAAACAGCGCATTCTGACCTTCCTCAACCCGGAACGAGACCCCCTCGGTTCAGGCTACCATATCATCCAATCGAAAATTGCCGTCGGCAGTGGCGGATTTTTCGGCAAAGGGTTCATGCAGGGCACCCAGTCACAGCTCTCTTTTCTGCCGGAACGCCATACCGATTTCGCCTTCTCGGTATTTGCCGAAGAGTGGGGCTTCTGCGGCAGCCTGCTGCTGCTCTGCCTCTATCTGCTGATTGTCATCTGGGGTATCTATGTGGCCCGCAACGCCGCCGACCTGTTCGGCACCTTTTTGGCGTTTGGCGTCTCGGCCATGCTGTTCTGGCACATCGTCATCAATCTCGGCATGGTCATCGGCCTGCTGCCGGTGGTCGGGGTTCCCTTGCCTCTCTTCTCCTATGGCGGCACCAGCATGATCACCACCATGCTCGGTGCCGGCCTGCTGCTTAATGTCAGCATGCGGCGCTTTACCTTTTGACCGTTG
>MAXT01000407.1:740-3462 GCA_001751225.1 Desulfuromonadales bacterium C00003107
GCAGCTGCAGCGGTCAAGGATCTGCCGGCCATGGCCGATATCGTTACCGATTTTTTGGTGGCCACACAAGACCCGGACTGGACGGCCAAAGGATTGGCCATGGTCGTTGCTAAGGATCCGGGGATAGCGGCCTGCGTACTCAAGGTGGCCAACAGTTCTTACTACAGTTTTCAGCGCCAGATCACCAGCCTTGAAGGTGCTGTTTCGATACTGGGCCTAAAGACTCTCAAGAGCCTGGTTCTGGCCGCCGGGGTAAAGACAATGAACAAGCGCTTCGGCCTAATTGAAAAGCTACTGGTGGAAGACTCCATAGGCAGCGCCCTGAGCGCCCGGGCCATTGCCCGCCAGGCTGGGAACCTGGACCCAGAGGAAGCCTTTCTGGCCGGGCTGATGCGCCATATCGGCAAGATCGCGATGAACAACATCGCCCCGGAAAGTTACACCGAGATAATTCAAGGGGTTTATAACGAGGAAGGCTCTCTGACTAACCTGGAACGAAAACACTTCCCTTACACCCACAGCGCCATTGGCGCCGCTCTACTCGACAGCTGGAATCTTTCCCCCGCCCTGGTAGCCTGTACCTTGTTTCACTCCGAACCACCACCGGATGGGGCGTTTGATAAAATGACGGAGCGTCTGCTTGCGACCGTTAATCTTGCCGGCAGTGTCTGTCAACGCCTTGGTATCGGCCAACGCCTGACCGAGGAATCCCTAGAACTCCTGAGCACCCCCAGTGCGGCTCAACTTGGCCTTGATGAAGCGGCAGTTGAAGCGATACTTGAAGAGGTTTCCGGGGCCTTCGAAGAAACTCGCCAGTCTTTTCTTGGCGGTAGCTAGTGTCCATCCGGACCATGCGGATGAACTCTGACAAGTTTCTGGTTTGGAAACGAGCTGTTTTCTATAAGGCCAAGGAAATCATGGCCTTGCGTGGGGCATTGATTCGTCTCTCTGCTCTGCTTCCCATACCTAGAGTTTTGGGAAAACATCCTGCCATCGAAAACGGAAGGAATCACGACGCTCCGGCAACAGACAGCAGAAACCGGCATAAACAAAACCGAGCAACATCATCATTTCAAACATGGGCAGCCTCTCTCCTGGTGAATTGTCCCCAGCATGCCCCTACCCTGTGACAGAATATGTCTCACCCTCGTCAAGCAGAATCATTATCAAACCACCGAAGCCGCTCGAGGCTCGCCAAGGGAGCGGATCAACCGCAGGTCCTGGCCTTACTGCTACTGAGCACCATGGGTGGCCTGCTCACGGCCCCCTACTTTCCACCACTGCCACTGCCGCTACTCTGGCCAATCCTGCTGGCCCTTGCCTGGTGGATACTGCGCAACTCTCGCCTTGCAACGGTCATCCTGGCCGCCTTCTGTATCCTTTTAGCAATGGCCCAATACCAGCGACAAATGTCGCCAACTCTGCCGACCCACCATGTCGCACGGTTGCCCCAGGACCGCCTTCTAACCATCGAAGGCCGGGTGCAGGCAATTCACGGCGGCAACACTCTGCGTATCGACCTCGACACGGAAAGGTTGATAACTGGTGAGGTACAGCAAGCCCTTACCGGACGCCTGCGACTGACCATCGGCGAAGGGGATCCCCATCTGCAAAAGGGCCAACGCATTCGGTTTCGCGGCCGCCTGCGATTCCCGGAACCTTTCGGTACTCCGGGAGAATTTAATTATGAACGCTACCTGGCTGCGCGAAGTATTTTTGTTACCACGTACCTTGACAGCGCCGAGGCTATCGTGCCCTTCGCCACTCAAAGAGGGACAGGTCTTCTGGCTCGAGTGGCCGCGTTGCGCCACACCATCGGTCAGCATATTGATCGGGCTCTAGCACCTGACCAGCAAGCCCTGGTGCGTGCCCTGGTCATCGGTGACCGACAGCTACCGCCATTCCAGCGCCAACAGCTGGCGAACACCGGCCTATCCCACCTTTTTGCTATCTCTGGCCTGCACCTTGGCCTGCTGGCCCTTTTGCTCTACACGATCGGCCGCTGGCTGTATCGACGCAGCGAAAGGCTCTTACTGCTGGCTCCTCCTGGCCGCCTGCTGCCCATGGTGCTGCTGCCCCTACTCTGGCTGTACCTTCAATTGACCGGCAACGCCCTTTCGACCCGCAGGGCCTTTTATATGGCTGTTGTTGGCGCCCTGTTGCTAATTATCGGCCGGCGCACCAGACCGCTGCAGGCCTTGGCCAGCGTCGCTCTGATCATGCTCTGCAGCGCCCCCTTAAGTCTCTTCGAACCGGCCTGGCAACTATCTATGGCCGGGGTCGGAGGGATCTTGCTGTTGCTGCCGACCTGGCAGCGAACCATCTCAGCCCTGCCCCGATGGTGGCGCTGGCCGTTCGGCCTGGCAGCAACCACCCTGGCCGCGACCATTGCCACCACTCCGCTCATTCTTAGCCAATTTCATTTGCTGGCTCCGGCTGGCCTGTTGAACAACCTGCTGGCGGTACCCTTAATCGGTTTTTGCGCTGTGCCACTCGGTTTAAGCGGGGCCTTGCTCGATCCTCTATGGCCGGCTGGTGGTACTGCACTCTATCAGCTGTGCGGACAAATCTGCCAACTGACCCTACAGGGGGCCGGCCAACTAAGCCAGGGACCGCTACTCTCGGCCAAGGTCTGTTATCTTTCGCCGCGCATCCTCACCGGCATCGCCATTCTCTGCCTATCACTGCTGGTCCCGCGCTGGACCGGTCGCTGGCTCTACCT
>MAXT01000407.1:3517-13669 GCA_001751225.1 Desulfuromonadales bacterium C00003107
CAAACCCTAACGGTCACTGCGCTGAGTGTCGGTCATGGAGAGGCCCTGCTCCTCTCCCGACCCCAAACCGGTCATTATCTAATCGATGGCGGAGGGCTCTACGGCAGCACCTTCGATGTAGGCGCCCGCTTGGTAGCTCCAGCCCTGGCCCGCCTCGGCGTCTCTTCTCTGGAAGCGGTCATCCTCACCCATGACCACCCGGACCACCGCCAGGGGCTGGTAGAAATCCTCAATTACTTTCCGGTCAGGGCTTTCTGGTCTGCCCAAACCTTGGCAGAACTCCATCCTGAAATACGCGAACCGATACTGAGGCGGGCCATTCCTCTACGCACCTTCGCTGAGGGCTGGACCACACTGAACCAAGGGACACTGGAAGAACTTGCGATATATGCGCCGACTCAAAAAGCCCCCAAAACCAACGACCGTTCTCTAGTCCTTTATGCCCGCCACAATCAAGACGGCCTGCTGCTGACCGGCGACCTGGAACGCCAGGGGGTCCGCGACTTGCTGACCCATCCGCCGAGCGGCCCAGTCACTCTGCTCAAACTGCCCCATCACGGCAGCCGCTATTCGGAGCCTTGGCGCCTGATAGAATCATTAAAACCTCAGCATGTGTTTACCTCCAGTGGCCGCCACAATAGTTACGGCCTGCCGCACAAAGAAGTTACAGAAGCACTGACTAAGCAAGGACTGAGGTTGAACGACACTGGCCGTGACGGTAGCCTGCGCTTCAGCAGTGACGGTTCAGGCTGGCACCCGCAGCATTGGCACAAGGGCCTTTTCCGTTGACAGTCCGGCATGTGATTTGCTAATTTTTGCTAGTTTTTATGCTTCATTCCCCTGGAGAGCTACAGGATGAATAAAACCATTATTTTGATTGTCGATGAAGAGCTCTCTGCTCGTCGTCTTTTCGCCGAAGTGCTCAGCGAAGACGGTCACGAGGTGGAAACGGTCTCCTCGGGCGAACTGGCCATGACTCGCCTTGCACAGGGGGGAATCTCGCTAGTTGTGACTGATCTGGTCATGTCCGGTATGGATGGCATGCAGGTGCTGCACCAGTGCCGCGCCCACAACAACCCTCCAGAAGTCATACTTACCACCGATCACAGCAGCGTCGAAACGGCGATTCAGGCGCTCAAGAACGGTGCCTGTGACTACCTGGTTAAGCCCTTCAACCCTGCCGAACTACGTCATGTAGTGCGCACCAGCCTGGAACAACGTCGACTGCTCAACGAAAACACTCAACTCAAACGCCAGATCGACCTCTTTCAGAGGGGTCAAAACCTGGCGTCCCTGCTCGACATCGAACAACTCTTTACTGAAGCATTACAGGCGCTGATCCAGGAGGTTGGTGGTGGTCGCGGCATGGCTTTTTTGCCAGATGAAAACTGCGTCTCCCAAGTCATTTCGCTCAATGATCTGACGGAAAACGAAGCGCTGCCTCTGGCCCATGCCTTGTTGCCCACGGTTAAAGAACTCAAGGGTTTTCGTTTGCTACAGGGCGATGAGTTACCCACGAACCTTCCTCTGCCAACGGGCACCCGTTCCCTGTGTCTGTTACCACTGCTCCATCAACAACGGATCGAAGGCCTGCTGGTACTCCTCAACCGCGAGGAAGAAGATTTCCGTCAACCTCTGCCTCGCCTAAACCTTCTTTTTCTATTGGAACAGACGGCCCTCGGCTTCAGCAATGCTTATCGCTACCAAGATGTCCGTAAGCTGGTTCATACGGACGACTTGACTGGCCTGCATAACTATCGCTACCTGCAGATGATCCTCGACCAGGAAATTCATCGTGCCGATCGATATGATCTGGAGTTCTCTCTGGTCTTTATCGATATCGACCGGTTCAAAGTCGTCAACGATTCCCGCGGCCATCTGGCCGGCAGTCAGGCCCTCAAAGAGATCGCCGGTCTGCTGCAGCAGAGTGTTCGTGAAGCCGACATTCTGTTCCGTTACGGCGGCGATGAATTTACCGGATTTCTGGCTGAGACCGGAACCGAAGGTGCCGCCATCGTCGCTGAACGCATCCGCCGCAACATCGAACAACACATTTTTTTCCCTGAAAGCGACAATCCCACCCGACTGACGGCAACCGTCGGCTACGCTACCTTTCCCATCGACTCCGCTGATCATCAGGGAATTATCGATCTGGCGGATCGGGCCATGTATGTCGGCAAAAAAGTCCGTAACGTGGTTCGCAGCGCTCGAGAGCTTAACCTTTAACCCACCTCCTGCTACCGCTCTTCTGCAGTTTGCGGCCTCTCCCATCTGCCCGCAACGGTTACCCAGCACTCCCCCAGCAAGGCGAATCGATTTGCCAAAACGGCCGGATTCAGGTATACATGCGGCTGGCTACAAACCGTTATGGTCAAATAACTAGCAGCTGGACCATAGAACCAACAAAGGAACGTTCCGTGAACATCACAGGCATCAAAGGCATGAACGATATCCTGCCGGTGGAAATAGCCACCTGGCAGTTTCTTGAACGAGAAGCCCATCGAATCTTTCAAACCTACGGTTTTACCGAAATCCGGGTGCCGGTGGTGGAAAAGACCGATCTATTTTGCCGTTCCATCGGCGAAACCACTGATATCGTCGAAAAGGAAATGTACACCTTTTCCGATAAGAGCGGTAATTCCCTGACCCTGCGACCGGAAGGGACCGCTCCGGTGATGCGCTCCTTCATCCAGCAGAAACTACACACCCAGGACCCGGTAACCAAGCTATACTACTTGGGCCCCATGTTTCGCTACGAAAGGCCCCAGAAGGGACGCTACCGCCAGTTTCATCAGATCGGCGTTGAAGCTATCGGGGTCGACGATCCAAAAATCGATGCCCAGATCCTGGCCATGTTGTGTAACTATTTCAGCGCCGTCGGTATCGACGACGTCGAACTGCACATCAACTCTCTGGGCTGCAAGGAATGCCGGCCGGCCTATCGCCAGGCCCTGATCGATTATCTGCAGGATCGCCTTGGCAACCTGTGCAGCGACTGTCAGCGTCGTTCTCAGACCAATCCGCTGCGGGTTCTGGACTGCAAGGTCCCGGCCTGCCAAGAGGCAACCGTTACCGCCCCCTCGATGCTCGACCATCTGTGCGGCGGCTGCGCCGACCATTTCAGCCAGGTCAAAGATTACCTACAGAGCCTGAACATTGACTACACCGTTAACGCCCGCATGGTGCGCGGCCTCGATTACTACAGCAAGACCACCTTCGAGATGGTGACCAACAGTCTCGGCTCGCAGAACGCCGTTGCCGCCGGCGGCCGCTACGATGGCCTGATCGCGGACCTCGGCGGCCCGGCCTTGCCAGGCATCGGTTTTGCCATGGGTGTCGAGCGACTAGTTCTAATGAAGGGTGCAGACCAACTGGCCACCGAACGGCTGCCCCTGTTTCTGGCCGCCATGGGCCAGCCAGCCAGCGACCAAGCCTTTCTGCTCATGGCCACCCTGCAGCGCCAGGGTCTACGCGTTGAGATGGAATATGCTACAAAAAGCCTCAAAGCCCAGATGCGCCGAGCCGGCAAATTTGGCGCTCGCTATGTGCTGATTCTAGGCGAAGAAGAACTCGCGCGGCAGATGGTTACCCTGCGTGACATGGACGCCGGCACCCAGCAAGAGCTACCCCTTGAAGGTCTTGAAGAACATTTGCTGAAACTTCTCGAAGAGACCGATCTGGAGCCAGCGGCTGGATAACTTCTTGACCAAGACCAAAGTCGCTTTATATAATTTTTGTTTTACAGCAAACCGGCCGAAACATCGGCCCCACCATTGTCATCACCAAAGGAGACACCCTTGAACGATATTCTGGGAGATTGGAAAAGAAGTCATTACTGTGGCGATATCTCGGCCGCCGACATCGGCCAGGAGGTCTTCCTCATGGGCTGGGTACAACGCCGCCGGGACCATGGTGGCTTAATCTTTATCGACCTGCGTGACCGCGAAGGAATCGCCCAGCTAGCCCTCGATCCCGACCGCGACCCTGACGCTCACGGCAAAGCCGAGCAGGTACGCAACGAATTCGTCATAGCCGCCCGCGGCGTGGTTTCGCGCCGTCCCGAAGGAACGGTCAACTCTAAAATGAAGACCGGCGAGGTGGAGGTCGAGGTACGGGAGCTGCGCATCCTCAACAGCGCTCAGACACCTCCTTTCATGATCGATGAATTTTCCGAGGTAGCGGAGAACATTCGCCTCAAACATCGCTATCTCGACCTGCGGCGCGGCCCTCTGCAACGGAATCTGCTGCTGCGTCATCAGGTGAGCAAAACCGTGCGGCGTTATCTGGACGACGCGGGGTTTGTCGAAATCGAAACCCCTGTATTGACCAAAAGCACTCCGGAAGGAGCCCGCGACTATCTAGTACCGAGCCGCGTCACCCCGGGCACCTTTTTTGCCTTGCCCCAGTCGCCCCAGCTGTTTAAACAGCTGTTGATGGTCTCCGGATTCGACCGCTACTACCAGATCGTCAAATGCTTTCGCGACGAAGACCTGCGTGCCGATCGCCAACCCGAGTTTACCCAGATCGATTGCGAGCTAAGCTTCGTCGACCGCGACACGATCATCGGTATCATGGAGACCATGATTGCCGAGGTATTCCAGGTAACCCTGGGGGTGAAGGTTGCCCTGCCCATGACCCGCATCAGTTATACTGAATCCTTGGCTCGTTTCGGCGTCGACAATCCCGATCTGCGCTTTGAGCTGGAGCTGGTAGAGTTATCTAACATAGTCAAGGGTTCGGGGTTCAAGGTCTTTGCCGAGGTTGTTAAAAAAGGCGGCATCGTCAAGGCCCTCAACGCCAAAGGATGCGCCAAGTTCTCCCGCAAGGAGATCGACGACCTGACCGAATTCGCCAAGATCTACGGTGCCAAGGGCCTGGCCTACGTCAAGGTCCAAGAGGACGGCAGCTGGCAGTCGCCCATCGCCAAATTCTTCACCGATAAAGAAATCGCTTCCATTGACCAGGCCCTGCAAGCCAAACCCGGTGACCTGCTGCTGTTCGTGGCCGATTCGTTCCGCATCACCAACGAAACTCTCGGTCGCCTGCGCGGACACCTCGGGCACAAGCTTGGTTTGGCAAATAAAGACGACTACCGATTCGCCTGGATTACCGACTTTCCGCTCCTCGAATGGGACGGTGAGGCCCGCCGCCACACGGCAGTCCACCATCCCTTCACTGCCCCTGTCGAAGAGGATATGGCGCTTCTCGACGGTGATCCCGGAAGCGTCCGTGCCCAGGCCTATGACTTAGTGTTAAACGGCTCGGAAATTGGTGGTGGCAGTATTCGTATCCACGACCAGGCAATACAGAAAAAGATGTTTTCCTTGCTTGGTATCGATGCCGAAGAAGCCGAAGAAAAATTCGGGTTCCTACTCAGCGCTTTGGAATACGGGGCTCCGCCCCACGGCGGCATCGCTTTTGGGCTTGACCGACTGGCCATGATCCTGACTGGCTCCGACTCGATTCGCGACGTCATTGCCTTCCCCAAGACTCAGAAAGCCACCTGCCTGCTTTCGGGCGCACCGGGCCAGGTCGACAACAAACAGCTGCGGGAGCTTTCGATCCGCAGCGCGGTCCGCTCGCAGTAGCCGTCCCACAACCGGCCCTTAATGGGCCGGCAACGGGCATTTCTGTCCAGGAAAGTCGACTGATGGCAAGAGCATTTTGCTCAATCTTGCTGCTCACAGGTCTACTGTGGGGGTGCGCCAGCCCCCCACAACAGGAGCTGCTAACCGCCCGATCCGCACTAGCCAGAGCTGCGGCAGCAGAAGCCCAGGTTCTGGCAGCCGGTGAATACCAAACCGCCAGCAATGCACTGCAGGACGGTGAGGTGGCTATTCGACGCAAGAAGTACAAACTGGCACGGCAAATCTTGCCTCTGGCCGAAGCTCATGCCCAGAAGGCGCTAGTCTTAGCCCGTCAGGAGCAAGCCCAGCGCGAAGAAGATAAAGCCCTGAAGCGAGAAGCCCGGTTGCTCCGCGAAGCCGAGCAGGCTGCAAAGCAGGCAGCGGCCCAACGAAGCACCAGTTCACCGCCGCCCAAAAAAAAGGTTGCAGCGATCCGGCGGCTAGTCAAACCGGCCCCCACAAGCCCCCAATCCTATAGGGTGCGAGGCGGAGAAACCCTCTGGACCATTGCCGCCCGTAATGACATCTATGCCGATGCCCTGCTCTGGCCTCTAATCTATCAGGCCAACCGCGACCAGATCAAAGACCCGCGGCAGATCTACCCGCAGCAGACCCTGACTATCCCTCGCCTGGTCAGTGACGAGGCTCAGCAGGAGGCACGGCAACGGGCTCGTGAATCGAAGATATTTCCCATTGGTGAACTGGTCCGCTGATAGCCGGTTCGATGTTTTTGAACTGCCAGACACTGTTCAGGCACCCGCGGGCCGTTAAGCTATCGCCTGCCAACTGCCAGCAGTCTGCCAGCCCGCTTCGCTCCCATGTATAATGGAACTATCCGACCTTATGTTAAACCGTCAGCCGAAGGAGCAGTCATGACCTACATCCATGCGAATATCCCTGCAGGAGACAGAATCACCCTTAAAGAAGGGGTTCTTCAGGTGCCTGACCGGCCAATCATTCCTTTCATTGAGGGCGACGGTACCGGTCCGGACATCTGGCAGGCTGCGGTACGGGTCTTCGATGCGGCGGTCGAAGCAAGCTATGGCAATCAGCGTAAAATCAGCTGGATGGAAGTTTACGCTGGCGAGAAAGCCTTCAACATGGAGCTCGGATGGTTGCCAGAGGAGACGGTCAGCGCCTTTGGCGAGTTCTTGGTGGGCATCAAAGGGCCTCTGACCACCCCAATTGGTGGCGGCATCCGCTCCCTGAACGTGGCACTACGGCAGCTTCTCGATCTCTACGTCTGTCTACGCCCGGTGCGCTACTTCGCCGGCGTTCCTTCGCCAGTGAAAAAACCGCAAGATGTGGACATGGCCATCTTTCGCGAAAATACTGAAGATATCTACGCCGGCATTGAATGGCCGGCAGGGAGCGATGCAGCCCAAAAAGTGATCAATTTCCTGCAGCAGGAAATGGGCGTCGAGCAACTTCGATTCCCCGATAATTGCGGCATCGGCATCAAGCCCATCTCCCGCCAGGGAAGTATTCGATTGGTACGAGCAGCGATTCGCTACGCCCTGAAGCAAGGCCGCCGGTCCCTCACTCTGGTGCACAAGGGCAACATCATGAAATACACTGAGGGAGCGTTTAAAACCTGGGGCTATGAAGTGGCCAGCAGCGAATTTCGCGCCGACTGCGTCACTGCCCGGGAAACCTGGATTTTAGACAACCACGAACAGGATCCGAGCCTCGACCATGGGGCCATCGCTCGCCTGATCGATCCCGGCTACGATATGATGACAGCCGAGCAACAGGACGAAATTTGCCGGGAAGTGGAGCAGACCCTTGAATTGCTACCAAGCCATGGCAACGGCCAGTGGCGAAGTAAATTGTTGATCAAGGACGTCATCGCCGACATCGCCCTACAACAGGTGATGACCCGGGCAAAGGAATTCGATGTTATCGCCACCATGAATCTCAACGGCGATTATCTCTCCGACGCTCTGGCGGCCCAAGTCGGCGGCATCGGCATCGCCCCGGGAGCCAATATCAACTACGATACTGGGCACGCTATTTTTGAAGCCACCCACGGCACCGCGCCCAAGTATGCCAACCTTGATAAGGTCAACCCCGGTTCGGTCATCCTCTCCGGTGTGCTGATGCTTGAGCATCTCGGTTGGCAGGAAGCAGCCGACCTGATCATCAATGCTTTGGAAAAAACCATCGATCAGAAACAGGTCACTTACGATTTTGAACGTTTGATGGATGGAGCGACTCTGTTGAAGTGCTCGGAATTCGCTACTGCCATTATTCGTAACATGGCGGCCTGATAACGTGCCCGACAAGANNCCTTAATGCTTTTTTGCGTAGATCCCGGTTTGAGTTCCTTCTACCCTTGAATAGGATTTATCGCATGTAACAATATATTGCAGGCTTCGCAGTCCGCCCTGACAGCACCTGGCGACTCGCAGCCCTTCGGCCCTACTTAATCGGGCCATGCTATTTTTTGTAAGGAGATAACAAATGGCTAAACCCACAATCGCTCTGGTCGGCGGCGGGCAGATCGGGGCCACCATTGCCCAACTCGCAGCACAGCGCATCTTGGGCCACGTGGTCCTTTACGATGTCGTCGAAGGCCTGCCCCAAGGCAAAACCCTGGATCTGGCTGAAGCAGCCCCCATCGTCAATTTTGATCTGCGTATCAGTGGCGGCAACGATATCGCCTGTATCGCCGGAGCCGATATCGTGGTCGTTACCGCCGGCATAGCCCGTAAGCCAGGCATGAGCCGGGGAGACCTCATTGAGGTCAATTCCCGCATCATGACCTCCGTCGCAGCAGGAATCAAAGAGCATGCGCCGGACGCCATTGTCATCGTACTTTCCAATCCCCTCGACGCCATGGTGACCCTCTGTCAGCGAGAGACCGGGTTTCCCCCGCATCGAGTCATCGGCATGGCCGGAGTGCTCGACTCAGCCCGTTTTGCCAGCTTTATCGCTTGGGAATTAGGCGTCTCGGTGCGGGACATCAACGCGATGGTTTTAGGCGGGCATGGCGATGCCATGGTACCTATCGTCCGCTTCGCCAATGTGAACGGCATCCCCGCTATGGATTTGCTAGCCCGTAAATACGGCGGCGACCGGGCCAAGGCTCAGCAAGTGATGGATGACCTGGTAACCCGCACTCAGAATGCCGGCGGCGAAGTTGTGGAATTGCTCAAAACCGGCAGCGCCTTCTATTCGCCGGCAGCCAGCGCCATGGCCATGATCGAAGCGGTGCTCAATGACCAAAAACGTCTACTTCCGGTCTGCGCTATGCTGAACGGCGAATTCGGCGTCAGTGGGTACTACGTTGGAGTGCCCTGCATCCTTGGAGCCGGCGGTATCGAGCAGATCGTCGAATTTGATTTGACAGCTGAAGAGCAAAAGATGTTTGACCATTCCGTGAACGCCGTAAAAAAACTGGTCGACAGCCTCTAAGGCCATCCCTAATATAGCGGACTCAAGCAGGGCAATCGCAAGATTGTCCTGCTTTTTTTGTCATTTCGCCCCTGCAGAGTCGAGCGATTAAAACCATTTTTTATCACTCGACATAAAAAATATGCTAAAGTGCGCGTTGGCGCTTGCGCCCGGACCTGACCATACGGAAGTCCGAGCAAAGATCAATTTCGACAAAGGAGAATACGGGAATGAGCAGCCCGAAAGTGGAAATCATAGAAAACTATTGCAAGGGATGTAGCATCTGCGTCGAGTTCTGTCCGACGGATGTGTTTGAGATGGAAGGTTTTGTCGCCAAGGTGGTACGCCCCGAGGCCTGCACCAAGTGTATGCAGTGTGAATTACGCTGCCCCGACTTTGCTGTCAAGGTTCACTAAACTTTTGATGCATTCGTAAAAACTTATAGGAGGTCAGACAACGTGGCTAAAAAAGTTGCTCTGTTACAGGGAAATGAGGCCTGCGCCTTCGGCGCCCTGTATGCCGGCTGCAGTTTTTTCGGTGGCTATCCCATCACTCCCTCGACCGAGGTGGCCGAGGTGATGTCGAAGGAACTACCGAAGACCGGCGGTAAATTTATTCAGATGGAAGACGAGATTGCGGCCATGGCTTCAATCCTTGGCGCATCCCTCACCGGTGCCAAGGCTTTGACCGCCAGCTCCGGCCCCGGTATCTCCCTCAAGCAGGAATTGATCGGCTATGCTTGCATTGCCGAGATTCCCTGCGTAATCGTTAATGTCATGCGCGGTGGACCTTCCACAGGTATGCCGACCGGCCCGAGCCAGTCCGATGTCATGCAGGCCAAATGGGGCACCCATGGCGACCATCCGGCCATCGCTCTGGCACCGGCATCTTGCCAGGAAATTTTCAGCGAAACGGTGCGAGCCTTCAACCTGGCTGAAATCTACCGCATGCCGGTTCAGGTGCTGCTTGATGAAATCAACGGCCATATGCGCGAACGTATTGAATTTCCCGAACCGGGGGAATTGGAAGTCCTCAACCGTCAGCAAGTAACCGTCTCGCCGGCCGACTACAAGCCCTTTGATGACAGTCAGGGCGATATCCCGCCCCTGGCCTCTTTCGGTTCCGAATA
>MAXT01000407.1:13840-15526 GCA_001751225.1 Desulfuromonadales bacterium C00003107
CGCAAAGAAGGCATCAAAGCCGGACTGTTCCGCCCCATCACCCTGTGGCCCTTCCCCGAAGCGCGGATGGCCGAACTGGCGGGCCAAGCCAAGGCCATCGTGGTGCCAGAAATGAATCTCGGCCAGATGATCCTTGAAGTCGAACGGGTCACTCAACGGGTTTGTCCCATTGAAGGCATCGGCCGGGTCGACGGCGAACCGATTACTCCGGCGCAAATCGTCGCCAAGGTCAAGGAGGCCCTTTAATCATGGCTTTTGATTACGAACAGTATTTGCGCCCCGGCAAACTGCCGCACATCTGGTGTCCCGGCTGCGGCCACGGCATTGTTATGAAAGGCCTTATTCGGGCTATGGATACCTGCGGTCTTGAAAAAAACAATACCGCTATTGTATCGGGTATCGGCTGTGCGAGCCGGCTGCCCGGCTACGTCGATTTCAACACCCTGCACACCGCCCATGGCCGGGCCGCCGCTTTTGCGACCGGCATCAAAATGGCAAAACCAGAAATGGATGTACTGGTGGTTGGCGGTGATGGCGATGGCGTTGCCATAGGCGGTAACCATTTCATCCACGCCTGCCGNNTTTACGGCATGACCGGCGGCCAGTTTTCGCCCTGCACCCCGGTCGGTGCCAAGGCATCGACCACTCCTTACGGCAACCCCGATCCGACCTTCGATATTCCTAAACTAGCCATCGGCGCAGGCGCGACCTTCGTCGCCCGCACTACCGCCTTTCATGCTACCCAAATCGACAAACTGATCGCTGCGGGGATACGTCACAAGGGCATGGCGGTCATCGAAGTACTTGACGACTGTCCGACCGCTTACGGGCGACGTAATAAATTCCGTTCAGTGGTCGACATGATGAAGCGTCTCAAGGAGATAGCGGTACCGGTCAAGGCAGCCGCTCACATGACCCCGGAGCAGTTGGAGGGAAAGGTTCTGACAGGCATTCTGCACCAGGAAGAACGTGCTGAATATTGCGAACAATACCAGCAGGTTATCGCTAGCGCTCAGGGCGCCTGACGGCCGCAAAGAACGAGGAGATAACTATAATGTCAAGCAGATATGAATTGCGTTTTTCTGGAGCAGGCGGCCAGGGGCTGATTACCGCCGGCATCATTCTGGCCGAGGCGGCGGCCATTGTCGAAGGACAGCACGCCGTACAGTCACAGAGTTACGGTCCGGAAGCCCGCGGCGGCGCCTCAAAGTCGGAGGTTATTATCTCCAACGAGCCTATCGATTACCCCAAGGCAACCAACGTCGACGCCTGCCTGGCTCTCACTCAGGAAGCCGCCGACAAATATGCCATAGGCATCAAGCCGGGCGGCATGCTGCTGATCGATTCGGATTTTGTTAAACGGGAACCCCAAGGTGATTTTAAAACGATCAAATTCCCCATCATCAGCACCGCCAAGAACGAAGTGGGACGGGAAATCGTTGCCAATGTCGTTGCCCTTGGCGCCATGGTAGCATTAACCAGCATCGTCTCCCGAGAGGCCGGCGAACAAGCCGTTATCGCTCGGGTACCGGAGGCCTTTATCGAGCTCAACAAAAAGGCCTACAACACCGGATACGAAAAGGTCAAATCCCTCATCGCCTAATCATAAAAAATGCCCCTCGGCCTTTGGTCTAGTCGCTTACATTGGTTGTTGAAGGTGCTTTCTAAGCCTCCCTCTCTATTTTC
>MAXT01000408.1 GCA_001751225.1 Desulfuromonadales bacterium C00003107
GGGTAAGCCAATGCCGTGGCGTTTTAGCCCTTGTTCCGCCCGTTTCGATCCGACGACCAGAGCGGACACTAACCCCCGCTTTGGCGGCGCTTGTTTCTTGCGTTAGACCAGATTGACGAGATTGCATATAGAGTATTTCCTGTCTTTGAGTGATGTGTTGACCAGGCAAGTGGGCCTCCTTTCAGTTTCAAGGAGGAACCTTATCTGGAGAAGCACTCAACCGGCCACGTTAATTGACGCGGGACCGGACAGGGTAATTGTCGTCGAATACCCTATGGCGTTACGGCGTTTTTTCAGGATCTCGATACGCTAGATGTATGCCTTCACCCCTGAAAAAACACCAGGCCTTGTAGGACGAAATCTTTGCTTAGCCATCCTATAAGTTTTTGCGAATGCATCAAACATTGAGGAGCAGAAGACTTTTAGCAAGGGGCAATAAAAAAACCGACTACAGGAAACTGTAGTCGGTTTTATGATTTGCTGGTGCCGAAGGCGAGACTCGAACTCGCACGACCGTTAAGTCACCGCCCCCTCAAGACGGCGTGTCTACCAGTTCCACCACTTCGGCAATGAACGGCTTGTTTTATACTTTGTTGCGCGCGGCCTGTCAATATTAAATTGCGGCCGGGTTGAAATTATTTGATTTACTTGGTGGCAGCGGGCTTTTCCGCTACCGGTACAGACGGTTGCTCAGCGGCTGGCGCCTCTGTTTGTTGCACGGTTTGACCGATTGTCTCGGGCATGATGCTGTCAGCTCCGGGCTTGGCGTAATAATAGGCGAGAAATAGGCTGGTCAGCATAAATATGACGGCAGCGCCGGTCGTCAGTTTGCCCATGAAGCTCTGTCCGCCCGTTGCACCAAAGACGGTCTGGCTGGATCCGGCGCCAAAGGTGGCCCCGATATCGGCTCCTTTGCCGCCCTGCAGCAGAACAATGAGAATCAGAGCAAAACAAACTACAATGTGGATAATTAGCAGCAGGGTGGTCATTGACGGAAACTCTCCTTGAATACTGTTATATTGAGACCCGTATATTTAACATAGATGGACAGGGCTGAAAAGGGAAAAGTCAACAGCGCTTATAGCGGGCAATACGGATAAAGTCGCAGGCCTTAAGGCTGGCGCCACCGACCAGGGCGCCATCGATATCGGCTTGATGCATAAGCCCGTCGATGTTATCCGGCTTGACGCTGCCCCCATAGAGAATCCGGGTGGCTTCGGCTGTCGACACATCGAACAGCTGGCTGAGCAGGCCGCGAATAAAGTGATGGGCCTCCTGGGCCTGTTCGTTGCTGGCGGTCTGGCCGGTACCGATGGCCCAGATAGGTTCGTAAGCAACGGTCAGGCGAGTCATGGCGGCGCTGTCCAGGCCTGACATGCCCATGCGGATCTGCTTCTCAAGGACCTCAAAGGTTCGGTTCTCGTTGCGTTCCGTCAGTGTCTCGCCGATGCAGAAGATAACCTTCAGGCCTGTAGCCAGGGCCGCTTTAACCTTTTGGTTGATGAAGTCATCCTGCTCGGCGAAGAGTTGGCGGCGCTCTGAATGGCCGATGATGACCGCCCGGCAGCCGACATCTCGCAGCAGGGCCGGTGAGATTTCGCCGGTATACGCGCCCTCAGAAGGAAAGCAGTTCTGACCGGCCAGGACGATAGGGCTGTCCGTAAGAGTTGACGCCAACGGCGCCAGGGCAGTAAAGGGTGGGGCGATAATGATTTCGACATCGGTCAAGTCGCTTAGTTGCCCTTTGAGGTCTTTGGCCAGAGCCAGGGCTTCGTCAACGGTTTTGTTGAGTTTCCAGTTGCCGGCGATGATCGGTGTACGCATAATGTCTCCTTCAATATTTCTTTGCGGCCGCACCGATCAGTCGGTGCCCCGATTGTTGAGGGCTTATGGGGGTTAGGCCTTGTCGTTCAGGGCGGCAATGCCTGGCAGTTCCTTGCCTTCGAGAAATTCCAAGGAGGCTCCGCCGCCGGTGGAGATGTGAGTCATGTGCTGGGCGAGTCCCGACTTGTTGGCCGCTGCTACCGAATCGCCGCCGCCGATAATTGATACAGCAGCAGAATCGGCAAGAGCTCGAGCGATAGCGAAGGTCCCTTTGGCAAAGGCGTCGAATTCAAAGACCCCCATCGGACCGTTCCACAGTACGGTTCCGGCCTGGGAGACGATCTGACAATATTCCTCGATCGTTTTGGGGCCGATATCGAGCCCCATGTGGCTGTCGGGAAAATCGTGGTTGCCGCATAACAGATAAGCGGCCTCGGCGTTAAACTCGGCTGCTGCTACATGGTCGCAGGGAAGCACTAGGCGTACCCCTCTGTCTGCCGCATGTTGCAAGAGGGTGCCGGCCAATGCTACGCGGTCTTCTTCCAGCAGCGAAGTGCCGAGGCTGAAGCCCTGAGCACGCAGGAAGGTATAAGCCATTCCGCCGCCAATGAGCAGGGTGTCGACTTTGTCGAGCAGGTTTTCGATAGCCGGCAACTTATCGCTGACCTTGGCTCCGCCGATAATGGCCACCAATGGACGGATCGGTTCGGTCACCGCCTGGCCAAGATAGCGAATCTCCTTCTCGATCAAAAAGCCAGCTACCGCAGGGGTCAGGAGCTGAGCGACACCGGCTGTGGAGGCATGGGCCCGATGGGCGGTGCCAAAGGCATCATTAACGTAGACCTCGGCCAGGTTCGCCAGTTGGCGGGCGAATTGCGAATCATTGGTGGTTTCACCGGCATGAAAGCGGACATTCTCCAGCAGCATGACCTGCCCATTTTCGAGGGATTGGGCAAGCTTCTCCACTTCGGAACCGATGCAATCCGGGGCCATGATGACCGGCTGACTGAGTAATTGCGCTAAATGGTTAGCGACGGGGAGCAGGCTGAATTCTGCCTTGGGCTCTCCTTTGGGACGACCCAGATGGGAGGCCAGGATTAAGCGCCCGCCTTGGCCAAGGATGTGACGAATAGTCGGTAGTGCTGCGACGATGCGGTTGTCATCGCTAATGCGACCCTCGCTGTCGAGGGGGACGTTAAAGTCAACGCGACAGAAAACTCGTTTGCCCCGGCAGTCGACATCCTTAACCGTCATCTTGTTCAGCATAGAAAATCCTCCCAATAATATATAACTGTAACGATTGATGTTCCTCTCTATTGAGGCCCAAGTCATTACGGAATCGTTCTAATCATAGAGCGTTGCGGTAGGTCAGGGGCTACAGATATGCTGTAGCAGTTCCACCACCCGGTTGGAATATCCCCATTCATTATCGTACCAGGATAGAACCTTGACCATGTTGCCGCCAATAACGTTGGTCGATAAAGCATCAACGATGGATGATGCCGGGTTGCCGTTAAAGTCTATAGAAACAAGAGGTTGATCGCAATATTCGAGAATATTTATGAAGTCTGATGCAGCCGCTTGACGTAGGCTTTCATTGACTTCTGCGATAGAGGTGACACGTTCGGTTTCGACGACCAGGGAAATCAGGGACACGTTGGGGGTTGGCACTCGCACCGAAATGCCGTCTAGCCGACCTTCCAATTCGGGCAGAACACGGGCTACTCCGCGAGCGGCACCGGTGGTGGTGGGAATAAGCGAAAGCGCAGCTGCACGGGCCCGTCGTGGGTCTGTATCGAGATGGTCGAGGATCTGCTGGCCGTTGGTATAGGCATGGACGGTAGTCATCATCCCTTTAACGATTCCAAAGTTATCCATAAGCACCTTGGCCACCGGGGCCAGGCAATTGGTTGTGCACGAGGCATTGGAGATGATGCGATGTCGCTGTGGGTCAAAGGTCGCTTGGTTAACGCCCATGCAAATGGTTACATCGGGATCAGTGCCTGGGGCGGTGATAATGACCCGCGATGCTCCAGCCAGCAGATGTTGTTCCGCCTGGTTGCGGGCGGTAAATCGGCCTGTGGCTTCGATGGCTACTTCGACTCCGAGCTTGCGCCAGGGTAGGAGAGCCGGGTCCGGCTGGGTCAATACTTGAATCCTTTGACCGTTGATCAGCAGAGCGCCGCCTGCGGTACCAACTTCGGCATCGAAAATACCGTGGACTGAATCGTATTTCAGCAGGTGAGCCAGGGCTGCCGCATCGCCGGTGTCGTTAATGGCGACGATATCTAGATCGTCGGCAAGCCAGGCTGCGCGAAAGATACTACGGCCGATGCGGCCAAAACCATTGATTGCCGCTTTTATCGCCATATATGGGCCGCTCCGCACCTGTTTTTGTTTGGGTTTTGATTGCTGTTTGTGAATAAAAACATATATTAAATCAATTATTTAGCTGATGGTTTGGATGCTTTCACAAAAAAGTAATGATAGCGAATAGAGCTTAACCCGTCAACCGCTTTTGCCCTGTGCCTTTTACTTAAATAGGGATTTGTTCAGTTGTGCTTTGAGGTCCGGTATGGTATGAAAAGACCGCTTCTGACGGATCGTTGGCCCTGCCTTGCCGACTTGGTTGGCAGTTTACGGGTGTTGTTCTTCTACTGTTGAATGGGTAAATTCCAGGTATAGTTGAACATTCGGTTTTTTGTTGCGTCCTTGGCTGGGTGATGGAGATAGCGTTTGCGGGTCTGTTTATTAGCCAGCGGCAGTAAAGGGAACGCCGTCCTCGTCGAGGGCGGGGACAGTCGGTTGCTCATCGACGCCGGACTTTCTGCTCGCGAGCTTAATCGCCGGTTGGGGTTGATTCAAACCGATGGCGACTCACTCGACGCGGTTCTGATCAGCCACGAGCATGGCGACCACTGTTCAGGCTTGGGGCCGATAGCCAGACGTCATCGATTGCCGGTTTTTGTCCATCATCGGACCCGCTCGGTGTTACGCAATCCCGGGCGTCTCGACGATTGCCGGGAGTTTGACGACGGCTGTACCCTGGCGTTTAAAGATATACAGATCGAAACGGTGCCCCTGGCCCACGATGCGGCGGCGCCGGTTGGCTATATCATCGATACCTCCGCCGGCAAAATCGGCATTCTGACTGATCTAGGCCTTGCTACACGGCTGGTAGTTGAACGGTACCGGCACTGCAGAGTGCTGGTCTTGGAATTCAACCATGACCCGCGGATGCTACGGGACGGCCCTTATCCCTGGCATCTCAAACAGCGGATTCGCAGCAATCATGGTCATCTTTCCAATGAGGCGGCCGCCCAGTTGCTGTCCGAGTTGGCCTGGGACGGTCTTGAAGGGGTCTTCCTGGCCCATTTAAGTGAAACCAATAATTGTCCGCAATTAGCTGAACAGAGCGCCCGCCAGGTTTTGGCGGCACAGAACTGTTGTAATCCTCAATTATTTATCGGGACTCAAGCCCAGCCCAGTGGCTGTTTTGTCGTCAAATAACCGATGGCCAAGTTACGGCTGTGCGCTTGTATAATAAATAAGCTTTGTCAAGGAGTAGGATATGGCTTGTAGAATCGAAGTCGGATTGAAAAAAGGCGTGCGTGACGCCCGCGGTGAGCGAGTACGCCGCGAAATCGCAGAACATCTCGGTATACACTTGAAAGGGGTGCAGACCATCGACGTCTATACTGTTGATGCCACGCTTACGGCTGAACAGATCGAAGCGGCGGCCAACGGTCCCTTTTCCGACCCGGTGATTCAACAGGTGGCCATCAACAGCCCTCTGGCGACCAATTTCTCCATGCTCGTCGAGGTTGGTTACCGGCCCGGCGTTACCGATAACGTCGGCCGCACTGCCGGCGAGGCTCTGCAATATCTCATCGGTCGCTCGCTGGCAGCCGATGAAGGGGTCTATACCTCGGTTCAGTACCTGCTGCAAGGTCAAGTTGACCGATCCGTTGCCGAGCGCATCGCATCGGGTTTTCTGGGTAACGGCCTCATTCAGCGCTGGGATATCATTTCGGCAGATGAGTTTGACTCTAACGGCGGTGTGCCGGTCAGCGTTCCCAAGGTGGTCAGCACGGCCGAACCGCAGGTGCAGCATATTGACCTAAGTGTAGCCGACGACGAATTGCTGCGCATCAGCCGTGATGGTGTTCTGGCCCTGAATCTCGAAGAGATGCAGGAAATTCAGCGCTTTGCCGCCGATCCGTCCACTTCTGCAGCGCGGGCTAAGGTCGGCCTCGATGCTTCGTTGACCGATGTCGAATTGGAGGCCTTGGCTCAGACTTGGAGTGAACACTGTAAGCACAAGATTTTTGCCGCCAAAATCGACTATGACGATGGCCAGGGTAATCGGGAAACCATAGACTCCCTGTTTAAAACCTATATCGTCGGCGCTACCCGCACCATTCGGGCGGCCATGGGTGACAAGGATATCTGCCTGTCGGTTTTTAAGGACAACGCCGGAGTTATTCGCTTCAATAACGACTGGAGTCTGGTGTTCAAAGTCGAAACCCACAATTCGCCGAGCGCTCTCGATCCTTACGGCGGCGCTTTGACCGGCATCGTCGGTTGTAACCGCGATCCTTTCGGGACCGGTATGGGCGCCCGGTTAATGTTCAATACCGACGTGTTCTGCTTCGCTTCCCCTTTTTATGCTCATCCGTTGCCGCCCCGACTGCTTCATCCTCGCCGTATTTTTGAAGGTGTGGTCGAGGGTGTTGAGCATGGCGGAAATAAGAGTGGAATCCCGACTGTCAACGGTTCCATCGTTTTTGACGATCGCTTTGCCGGCAAGCCACTGGTCTATTGCGGTACGGCGGCTCTGATGCCGGCCACGCTGCACGGTCAGCCTGGTCATGTCAAAAAGGCCCTGGCGGGTGATCGTATCGTTATGACCGGCGGGCGCATCGGCAAAGACGGTATCCACGGCGCTACCTTTTCTTCCGAAGAGCTGCACGAAGGATCACCGGCTACCGCGGTGCAGATCGGCGATCCCATCACCCAGCGGCGGATGTTCGATTTTCTGCTGATCGCTCGTGATCGGGGCCTCTATCGCTCCATTACCGACAACGGTGCTGGCGGCCTGTCAAGTTCGGTGGGTGAAATGGCTGAGGATACCGGTGGCTTTGAAATGCACCTGGACCGGGCGCCCCTTAAGTACGCAGGTCTGCAGCCCTGGGAAATTCTCATTTCAGAGGCCCAGGAACGCATGACTTTGGCGGTGCAGCCAGAAAACATTGCTGAATTTATTGATCTGGCTCGACAGATGGATGTGGACGCTACCGATCTCGGTGAGTTTACCGATTCGGGGTACTACCACTGTTTGTATGCCGGGAAGACCGTCTGTTATCTGCCCATGGACTTTATTCATGAAGGTGTGCCTCAGCTCAAGCTGCAGGCCCGCTGGGAAGATCGCGGTCACCAGGAGCCGAAAATTGCTCAGCCCCTTGATATGAGCGCTACTTTGCATAATCTGCTGGCGCGGCTCAATATCTGCTCCAAGGAGAGCGTGGTGCGGCGCTACGACCACGAGGTCCAGGGTGCTACGGTCCTTAAACCGCTGGTCGGGGTGGAGAACGACGGACCCGCTGATGCGCCCATGATTCGGCCTCTGCCTGATTCCTTTGAAGGCGTCGTGGTGGCCCACGGTATCTGCCCCCGTTACAGC
>MAXT01000409.1 GCA_001751225.1 Desulfuromonadales bacterium C00003107
CTGCCAGTTGCCAAATTCCTTAGTCGAAGTGATAGACAAAAGTCCATTTAGTCCAGGACGTCCTCCAAATGTCCCACATTGAAGAAACCGGTCTACTCGACATCAGCTCAATTGCCCCAATACGGCGCTGGTTCAAAATGTTTGTCCGAGCCTGAAGCCCAAATCCACAGGCGTAAAGGCATATTTTGCGAAAGATCCCAAAAGTTGTCAAAGCTACTTATGTCGAATAAGAGTTCCTGTGTAATCACCTCATTGCATCCATCGCTCTTTGAATCATGAGATAATGTTAAATCTTGTGGCCCATCCGGTGCAAATCCGATTTCTGGTGGCCTGATCAATTCAAAATCGTGTTTTACACAACCTCCAGTATAGGTCACCTTTATTTTAAGCAAATCGCCATTAACCTCCACAGAGTCAATTTTCGCAGGGTCCTTATAAACTATAGATTCGAGCTCTTTAACATCGTCCACCAATATTACCGGTTTCGCTACAGTCAATGATGACATAGCACTTGCAAGCCAATTTGCCGTTTCACCCATATTTGTACCAGGCCTGCAGAGCACCAGATACCATGTATACGGTCCCATAGGAGTTCCGGCAGGCAATTCAAATGATAACAACGTAAGGGGGGGAATTTCCTTTACAGCCCAGTTCTCAATCAACGGGCTTAATTCATTTGGACCGCTCACTGAGCTATCGCCCTTCAGGCAGTAGATGATGCTGTCAGGAGTGACTACGGCTAGATAGACGTCTGCCTTGACCGGGGCAATTGATCCAGGCTTGCTTACTCCGGCCGTAACCTCCATAACAGCGCCGGGAGAAAAAGTTTCCCGGTTCAACTCAAGCGAAACGCCGAACGCTGTGGCCTCCAGTGGTAATAAGACAATAACCAGGAATGTTGTGACTGTATATTTTAGCAAATCTTTATAAAGCATCTCTGACCTCCAATATGCTTCAATGGAATTGAACTCTTACTTGATCATAAAAAAGAGGTATATCGATTGCCCCATTAACATTCAGGTCAACCCCAAAATAGTATGTATAGAAACCGGAAGGCCGGCGATCGTTGGCAACAGAAATTTGGCTTATATCACCTAACGGATATTGTATTACTGGACTCGGATTGGTAGTCCACTGAAGCGATGAATTCAAATAATAAACTACACCGTTGTTGTCATCGTAACATAGGACCCACCAGTCGGGCATTCCGGTTTGCGAAGTCTCCTGTACCAAGGCTTACACTGATGTTCGCAGATTGCCCCCAGTAAATGTTAACATCTTGATCCCTTCCATTAGCCTTGATATCCGGAACTGGAGTCATAAGGCCGTTGAGTGTCTGTAGACCGGTGTTATTAGGATCCAGATAGTGCTCAAAAGACTCCTCTAAGGACAGGGAATAAGTACCATTGAACCGACTTTTACCGTGGTATGAATTGGGAGAGGTGGCGGAACTTCGGCGGTATCCATTTCCTTCGTTACCACTTCGTAATAATCACCCCACTCCAGTAGTGATATAAATGCCAATCTGGCGGTTGTCGTCGTGGACAGCTCGGCCTCTCCTCCAGATCCTGTAAAACTGAAAAGAATATCATCGTCACGGACCAAGGCCGTTCCTGTTACAAGCGCCGGCGGCGGACCAGACCCTTGTTTGAATCGCTTTCCATGAAGGGCAAAAAACCCGGAATTAATAGAAATGACCTCCAAACGGAGGATAGTAGAATCAGAAGGAGTGCCTCCGGAAGGCGTTAAGCGAAAACAACACTCACCTGCATAGCTCATCTCAGCCTGGGCAGGCATTGGCTCAAAAAAAAGCCCCAAAAGCCCCAAAAAAAATCCAAGGAATTTCAAGGAATTCAAAAAATTGATCCTCATTTGCGCCTCCTTCCATGAAGGGAGTCCTCTTGAGAAGGACTCCCTTCACTCATGATGTTTTTTGTCTAGTTCGGCGACATGGCTGTGAGGTATATGTCGCCAACGCTCGGAATACCTACCCACGAGGATATGTAATGCTCTCCAAACGAATACTGGTGATCCCAAATGTCCTGATAGTCACCAATGAAACCGGCAAAACCAGTGTGGCTAGTATACAATCGTGGATCTGACGAAAAAGTGCTTAGGCGACCGTTAGCCCGAACGAGAGTGCCGTTAGAGGTAATATAGGCTGTATACAGATGATAACGGAAGTTGCTTGCATCGTCTCTCCTGTCGTAGAAGACAACTTTGATCCGGCCGGAGACATCGAAGTCCAGGGCCGGCATAAACTGGTCTCTAACCTGGTTGTCGTTTACCATGACTTTTGCTTGCCATCCGGAAGGTCCTTTGGCTGTGTAATATACATCTGTCAGGTTCGTTCCAGGTTGTTCACGTTCATGCCAGACAACGCATATTCTGTTCGCGATCCAGTTGAATCTGGCCATCGGGAGTGTACCGGCACGAACACCACCTTTTAGCCATTCCTTCTTGCCACCTCCCATGATATCTCCGGTCGCCACCTCTTCCGGTGGTGTCCAAGTTTGACCATAATCGTTTGAAGTAGACATCTGAATAGCCTCGAGTGTGCGATCTGCCCATAATACATAAACATTCCCGTGGTAATAATCCGCCAGGACTTGCGGGCCTTGAATCCCGTCGCCCGTAGCAACTACAATTGGCGTTCCGAAAGTTTCTCCTCCATTTGTGCTTCTTGCTACTACCAGCTCATCCGGAGTACCTCTGTTTATTCTGATATACGCTACATATACATACCCTCTGGTCCCCGAATACCAGGAGACTGTAATGGCTGGCTTGTCTAAGAATAGATCCGGATTGCTAGTTGATTCAACGAATTGCGGCTGATACCAAGACACGCCACCGTCGTCCGAGCGCCAAACAACAACTCCGCTTGGTCCATAACCGCTTGTAGTGTCAGTGTTGAACACAATTCCAGTTAAATATATCCGCCCTGGAGCGATTCCGTTGGTGTATGGATTCTCAGACAACAAAGGATCGGCAGAGCGCTGGTACCCCGAAGGCATAGGTAATTGGCCTCGTGTGAAATTGACAAGGTCTGTTGTTGTCGAAAAGTAATTTCTGGGGTCAGACCCTACAAATTTTATGTAGCATGTTGTTATATAGTCGACGCCATTTCTTGTTATGGCAATTACCGAAGGCTCTACATCTTGGTTGTCATCGTTAACCGCTTGCCATTCCCCCAAAAAAGAAGGATCTTGAGCTTGCTCAATTGCTACGTCACCACCTTCGGGCTCTTCGTAAGGTGTTTTTCCGGTATGGGTGTAATTCCCAAATCCTTCAAAAGGGAAAAGTAGGGGGCTCCGCTTAAGCTCTCAGCATCTTTCAAATCAATCGGACGATTGATCGGTTGAGAGACTTGAGAGAATTGCGCTTCAACTTTCGGCTGCACGGGTAGATCACCATCAATCGGTGGTGGGAGAAATTCGGGTGATTCAGCGTCGATGCCGGGCACTGGAGACGCAAAGACAGAACCAGGCCCTAAAACAAGACACAATAAAAATAAATACATTTTCTTCATAGTATTCCTCCTCCCTATCCGCCTGTCCCCATTTGTTAGTTAGCTGCTGAATCGAGTAGGCCGGTTTCTTCCAATGCTACGGGTCGAAGTCTGTTTTCTCTGTTTACGCCAGGTTTCCCAATTTTACTGCCCTGCATCTTTCAGCTCAAATTTGAGACTTCCGGGATTCCACTGAAAAGTTGCCCAGAATGAAAGATCGCCGAAACCCCTCACCTTTAAGTTGCGGATAGTAATGACGCCTTCCGGTTGGGCGTCAAACGAGCTATCTGTTACATCGAGATAATAAAGGTAGTCGCCAGGGTAATCGTAAACTTTGTCTAACATTTCTAAATCCACCATGGAGAAATTTCCGATTTGATAATCCAACAAAGTATCCGCGACATACAGAGCTATTACCCAATGCGGTCCTCCTGGCAATTCCATTTGAAAACTTTCGCTATAACGGCTCGTCGCATTGACATCCCCACCTGTGACCACGAGAGCGTAAATATCTAGACCGGACGACTCCCCGCAAGGTGGATTTGGATTCAAAATTGAACGTGTCTCCGAGATCCTGATCAGTTCGACATTCGCAAAATCACCGTTTCTCGCCCCAGAGATAGTGATATTGAAAAAGTCACCGACAGTTCTTAAGGCTGTTATGCTGTCCTCCTGAGCGAAGCTGAATGTCGACCAGAATAGCGCTGTTAACGTGATGATTATTTGAAGAAAACGATTAGCCCTGTTCATTATTGTTCCTCCTTAATATCGAGCCAACTTTACCTGTTTTCTTGAGGGAAGCACGTACTGGCAGGCAGGCCGACTTCGCTGTCGTTCAATTAATTGCCATAAATAGGCAACCATTATTGCACCACGATCGTTGAGTAATCATAGTAGAGAGGGTCGTCGAGAACACCATTTTGCGTAAGATCGACGCCGAAATAAATGGTCCAAGTGCCAACCGGAAGCGCTCCTGAGTAAATGGTATAGTATTTATCTGTTAAAGGTTCTTGGGACCAAACAGATGGTGTAGTGGTCCAGTTTCCATTCTGGTTCAAACAATACCAGACGTCGTCATAGTAAAAGATTCCGCAAGAAACATGCCATAAACAAGCATACCACCTGCTTATATATTCGGGAAAAGTTTTGCGACGATCAACCATGTGGAACGGGCACAGCAAAAAAGAACGACGCTTCACCGTAGTGCCGCTCCAAACGGCTCAGAAACAGAAATAATCTCTTTTCTTACAAATGGAGATATTGGCGAAATTTGGCCAATAATAATAAATGATCGGACAGATTTAAACAGATTGGATACAGAAGTCATATACGAAAAAGATGAGTCATGCCAAGACAAGTCAAGCTGGATATACTGTAAAAGGTCATAATTTGAGGTTTCTCTATCGTGCCTTTTACCCACTAAAGAGTTCCAAAACCGTCATGCCGAACTTGATCTGGCATCCAGAGTATATCTAAATTACTGGATTCCGGCTTTCGCCGGAATGACGTCTTCAAAAAAAGCGCAATTTGTGACCGTGTAGAGTATATATGAGGAATCCTACAGGGGATTCAGATTCTGGATAATATCATGGGCCTCTTCCAGCCATTTAATTTTTTCTATGAAAGGCAATTTAGACATGCGGAGCAGTTGTGCCTTTTCGTGACCATCCCAGCCTGACTTCCAGAGACGTTCAGTCTCAGTGTGCTGTTCAGTCATGATCTTCGTCC
>MAXT01000410.1 GCA_001751225.1 Desulfuromonadales bacterium C00003107
TGCTCGCCCTGTGCCCCAATAACTGCCACATAGCCGCTCTTGCCGATGACGATATCCTGAATGGCGCGCCTCAGGCTGGCGACACTCTCATGCTTCTTGCCCACATACAAGGCGCCGACAACCCTGCTGCCGCTGGCATCCCAGAGAGGCTGATAACCGGTCTGATACCAGTCATTTACTACATAGGCGCGGCCGGAAAAAACTTCCCCCCGCAACAGAGTTTCGATCACCGGATTGGGTGAACCGTCAGGATTGTAGCGGGGAATATATGTACCTATGGCGCGACTGCCGTCCAGATTGGGAACCGTGGTGGCGACCCGCAGCATATCGCCAGCTTCGTTAATGCGCTGAAATACGGTACAGGTCATCCCTTGAAGCTCAGAAACCTCGTCAACGAGAGGGGTCGGCACGGTCGAATCCGTATTGTGTCCAAGCCAATGACCGTTGTATTTCGCCTTCGGCAAAACCACCCTATGGCTTTCGCCAGAAAATTGATTGACCGCCTGCCAAGTGAAGAAAGCAGGGCCGTTGAAGTCTAAATGTCCCCGGCGGACACCGAGTTCCATGGCCACCTTCAGCCCATGAGCGAGCATCTGATCCAGAGATTCTTCTATGGCCCGGCACATGATATAAACATCCTGGGCCACTCTTTTGGTTTCGCTGCGCACGAACTGCTCGACTTCCGTGCCGACATTCCGCTCTAAAATCTTTTTCTGATATAATGCGACACCGAAAATGGAGGCAGCAGCCAAAAGGACCAACAGCATCGCCATCCCGGTTATTTTTGTCCTGATCTTCATACGGCATCCTTGTTGTGAATTACCGACTAAGTTACTACTCGACTATTGTAAAGCGCTATTTTACCGATTGAATTCAAGTCAGCAGGGATTGTTCGAGCCGTTTTCTACCATAGCCGGCCGAGGATCTACAATCGATAAAAGCGGAAAGCCCAAGAGCTATATGCCTGACAGGTTAACGAAGGCACTGGCTGCAGACATCCCAGTGGTCTTTAGGGCCATTCCAGAATCCTGGGAAAAAACTTTTGGGCCAACCGCAGAAATTTCATGTTCAGCCGCTGTTGCAGCGGGTTGCCGTTTCGCCCACAAGGGCCAAAACCAGTGCGGCCAGTGAAGCTGGCCTATGCAACAGCCTCAGGCCCTTTTCCTCTAAGGCGATCATTTTTGAAACACCTCTACAAAATGATCGCTACCCTGATTTCAACTCGTAAGTGCAACTCCGCTTGGCTGGTTTGAAGGTCAGCGACAGTAGGCTCACTGCTTCTATTGCCGACCAAAGTTAAAGGAGTTCGATGAGTCCACGCAGCTTGCTCGAGACAAAAAAATCCGCAATATAGCGCGCCCAGTCCTTTGGACGCAAGCTTGGCTTATGCAGTCTGACGATTTTTCAGCTGTTTTGGCGTATCTCCTGCGGTGAATCGCCCCTAGTTTTCTAGACACTTCTCACATGTGCAACCCAACGAAGGCAGAAGTGTCCAACATATTGTTCCAGGTTGTTTTCAGCGGTCAGATGAGGTTGAAAACCAGATTTTTATGACTCCTGACATATTGGAAAAGCCCCCGGTTAGCGACCGGGGGCTTTTCATAAGTAATGGATGCTGCAACTCGGAACAGACCGAAGATCTCTCGAATGATTTCCCCGGTGGTTTTTTCGTCTATCAGAGGGCCGCAAAGGCCTGGCGGGCCGCGGCGATGGTACGATCGAGATCCTCCTGGCTGTGAGCGGCGCTCATGAAGCCGGCCTCGAACTGGGAAGGGGCCAGATTGACGCCGGCCTCTAGCATGAGGTGGAAGAAGCGGCCGAAAGCGGCCGCATCACTTTGCGCTGCATCGGCAAAGGACTGTACTGGGCCGGCCTGAAAGTAGGTACAGAACATGGACCCAACCCGTTGCAGACAGGTCGGCAGGGCACACTCTTTGGCGGCATCACGCAAGCCAGCCTCAAGGTAGGCGCTCTTTAGCTCTAAGCGCTGGTAGAAGTTGGGCTCCCGTAGAAGTTGGAGGGTGGCGATTCCGGCGCTCATGGCCAGGGGATTGCCGGACAGAGTGCCGGCCTGGTAGACGGCGCCTTCCGGCGCTAACTGTTGCATGATCTCTTTTTTGCCGCCAAAGGCGCCGACAGGCAGTCCGCCGCCGATAATTTTGCCAAGACAGACCAGGTCGCCCCGCACTCCGTAGAGTTGCTGAGCCCCTCCATAGGCGAGACGGAACCCAGTCATCACCTCGTCCATGATCAGCACGATCCCTTCTGCATCGCAGAGACTTCTCAGCCCTTCCAAAAACCCCTTTTGCGGCGGTACACAGCCCATGTTCCCAGCCACCGGTTCAAGAATGATAGCCGCCAGATCACCGCGATGGGCGTCGGCCAGGGCCTGGACCTGTTCAAGGTCGTTGTACGCGGCGGTCAAAGTGTGACGGGCAAAATCAGCCGGTACTCCAGGCGAGGTGGGAACGCCGAAGGTGGCCGCGCCGCTGCCGGCTTTGACCAGTAGGCTGTCGGCATGGCCGTGATAGCAACCTTCGAATTTAAGAATCTTGTCACGACCGGTATAGCCCCGCGCCAGGCGTATGGCGCTCATAGTGGCTTCGGTACCGGAGGAGACCATGCGCACCTGCTCCATGTTCGGATAAGCCTCGCGCACCAGTTCCGCCAATACAATCTCCAGGGCGGTGGGGGCGCCGAAGGATGCTCCCTTGACGGCGGCTCGGCATACGGCCTCAATCACCTTGGGATGGCTATGGCCGAGGATCATCGGTCCCCAGGAACCGACATAGTCGATATAGGCATTGCCATCGACATCGAACAGGGTGCTGCCTGAGGCCCGTTCGATAAACAGCGGTTCGCCGCCAACCGATTGAAAGGCTCGTACCGGGCTGTTGACCCCGCCGGGAATTACTTGTTTGGCCTCGGCAAAGAGCGCGGCGGATTTCGAGCAGTTCATAACAGTTTTCTCCTAATGGGACACGAGGCTACTTCCGGTTCCTGAAAATAGAGCCCCAATATATTAATTATTAACGATTATATTTCGATTGCGGTTTTTGCTAGTTGTGCAGGTCGTATTTTTTGATTTTGCGATGCAAGGTATTGCGGGCGATGCCGAGGACACGGGCGGTTTCGGTAATGTTCCAGCGATGCTGGACCAGGGTCTTCTTGATGGAGGTGGCTTCTGAGTCCTTGAGACATTCGCTGTTGGCGGAAGAGACGCCTTTTTTGCGCATCACCGAGCAGAGACTCTCTTCGAGGCCGCGCAGAGAATGCAGCAGCTGGGTCAGTTCGCCGCCTGAGAGCTGTTCCAGCACCTCGGGCTTGCCGTAATACTCCCAAAACTGGTCCAACGGAGGCTCATTGCTGGCGGTCGGTGGTAACGCTGTGCCCCGCGCTGGCACCATCATCGGCCGTGGTCGGTTAACAGCCAGCTTGCCGGCAAAGTGCTTGGGCAGAATTTTCGGTCCGTCACATAGGGCGACGGCCTGGCGCAGGGTGTTGGACAATTCGCGGATATTACCGGGCCAGTCGTAGGCGCAGAGCATCTGCTTGATTTCTGCCGAAAGGCTCAGCTGGGGGTCGAGCTGGCGCACAAAGTGTTCGGCCAGCATGGGGATATCCTCCTGCCGGGCGCGCAGCGGCGGAATTTCCAGCTTGACCACATTGAGGCGGTAAAAGAGGTCTTCACGAAAGTCTCGGCCAAGCATGGCCTGTTCGAGATCGACGTTGGAGGCGGAAATGATCCGCACGTCGCTGTGCACCATCTTTTCCCCGCCCAGGCGCATGAACTCGCCTGTTTCCAAAACCCGCAGCAGTTTGACCTGAATGGCCAGGCTGGCTTCGCCGACTTCATCGAGGAACAGGGTGCCGTTGTTGGCCAGTTCGAAAATTCCTCGACGCATGCTGCCGGCGCCGGTAAAGGAGCCCCGTTCATGGCCGAACAGTTCGCTTTCAAGCAGGTTGTCGGAGAGAGCCCCGCAGTTGATGGGGATGAACATCTGCTCGGCACGGTGGGAGGTGGCATGAATGAAGCGGGCAAGTACCTCCTTGCCGGTGCCGGTTTCCCCCTGGATCAGGATGCTGATGTCCTTACTTGCCAGACGATAGGCAAGGGACGCCAGTTGCCGCATATCCGGCGTATTGCCCACCAGAAATCCCTGAGCCTTAGCGAACTGACTCCATTCCTCCTCGTCCTT
>MAXT01000411.1 GCA_001751225.1 Desulfuromonadales bacterium C00003107
GTGTCAGGAAGCGCACAGTGGATGCATCGGTTCGGGCACTCCTCAGTTACGGATATCGTCACCTGATCAGGGATGTTTTTGCCAAGTCTGGCATTGAACTGACTTTTCACAAGCCGATCGAACGCTTTTCCCGGTATCGGCGGCACCCACGTCGAGAAGAGCAGTTCTTCTCCATTTTCGCCGATTGGAATCGAGTTTTCGAAGAGATCGAGAAGATCTGACGTGAACGGCTTTACAATCGGGGCGAGGATGCCTTTCATGGACATTCTGCCATTTGCGTCCAGCCAAACGCTGAACCATGGGCGTTTGTATAGTGGGTACGTGGCGATCCCTTCTGCAAACATGCCCGCTCACACCTTCCCGACCGATAATATATACACCGGAACCTCATCCTCTGGCAGCGCGAGCAGTTCGGAGACCTCGTCCTCGTAGAACGCACCGACTGCGCATACTCCGAGATTGGTCGCTTCTGCTTGTAGATACACGTTCTGCGCCGCATGCCCTGCCTCGATGTACACATATTGCACTCCGCGGTCACCGTACTTGACGGTCGTTCGCTCAAAGACGGCTGTGAAGACGATATCGATGGCAGCGTCCGTTATCTGGCTCTGATCCAGTGCACACGCCGAGAGATTCCTTCGCTGGTCGCAATCGTTGACCTTTCGCAGCGCATGTTCCTCCACCTGATAATGGTAAACGCCATCAGAGAGTAAATCGACGTCTCCTGCGACCACGTATACCTCGAGCGGATAGAGCGCCCCTGCTGACGGCGCTGTTCTGAATCCATCACTCGATGTTCTGCCCTGCGCCGCCCAGAGCAACTGAGAGACGTCCGCGAGCGTGATCGGCTCGTCCCTGTAACTTCTGACAGACCTGCGACGGGAAAGTGCCTCTTCGATTGACATCTCGCCTGTTGCTTCCGGTTCAGGGAGCGCGATTCTCGCATCTGTACTCTGTTTCATCTTCTGTTCTGTACTCTTTTCCGCATTCTTTTCCATATTCGGTTCCATGCTCTGCTCCGTATCTCCGTAATCGGCGCAACCTGTGACCAGTACCGTGACTGTTGTCAGGATCAGTGTGATGCATGCGGCTCTACTGATCCGGACTGTGGATGTATCGGGCGCTAGACGACTCTTCAATAACGATCGCATACCTTATGTGCGAGTATACGTGTATTCATCATAAGAATTGCGATGCAAGCTCACAATCTCCAAATCGCCAGACGAAACCTGCATCTATGCAGATTCTGCGGGATCTGTAGGGACGCGGTCTCGTGCCCGACCGAACCTGGGAGCGTTGACTGCACAGGCTGCGGGGCATGCCATCTCGCATGCCCGTACGAAGCAATCGAGATTTTGCCGCGTGAGCAAGCGCATGAGCGCATGAGATTGATCAAAGTCATAATCGATGGCGAGATATTCTTTGTGCCCGAACGAATCACGGTCTCTGATGCGTTAGCCTTCGCGGGTTATCAGGTCTCTGATCCGTGCGGAGTCGGGGGGTGCTTCGCATGTGCTCTCGTGATCGGCGGCGAGACGAAACCGGCATGCGTGACCGCAGTTGCAGAGGGTATGAAAATCGACACAATGACGAAGCCAGAGCCTCTGCGGGTGGTCTCAGGCTTTGCCCCGCATGTGGTGGGTGGGGTCGGAACTCCGCACACACTGAAGAATTACACACGCCCGGTCGAGGTTGCATGCTTCCTGCACGGCTGCAACTACCGATGTCCCCAGTGCCAGAACCACGTGATGGCGTTCACAGGCGGCGTTCCGATGACACCCAAGAGCGTTGCCGGGATACTCATCGGGATTGCGGAGGCGTATCACGTGGGAAGGGTCGCTTTCTCTGGTGGAGAAGCTACGTTGAACCGTGAATTTTTGATCAAGGTGATAAAACTCCTGAGGACGCGGGATAGCGATCTCAGGATTCATGTGGATACCAACGGATCTCTACTCACAACTGATTACATCGATGAACTCGTGGATGCCGGAATGACCGACATCGGAATCGATCTCAAGGCGCTCTCGCCAGATACCTTCACAAAAATCACCGCGGTTTCAGAAGATCGGGAGAGATTCCTGAAAATTTCATGGGATGCTGTAAAATACATTCTCGACAATCATGATATCTTTGTAGGCATTGGAATTCCGTACAACCGGGCGTTGATGCCGATGGAAGAGATCCGGGCGATGGGAGAAAAGATTGCGCAGATCAGTAAGGATGTCCAGGTCTGTCTGCTGGATTACCGCGCCGCGTTCAGAAGACGCGATCTCGTCCTGCCCACGGTTGCGGAGATGGCTGAGGCGAAGGAGGCTCTGAATTCTGTGGGGCTCAGAAACGTGATCGCCCAGACCGTGGAAGGGCATATCGGTCCGTGACCTTATTTTTCATGCATCCGCCTCCGCTCTACTCGTGCGCTCTTGAATCAGACGCCGTTCACGCTGCAATTCGAGCCGCAGGTCTTCTTCGCTTGGCAGTTGCAGCTTGTAACGGCTCGCGAATATCTGCTGGTTTTCATCTCCCAGCACATAACGGACGACGGCGTCGTTCTTCTCAGCACAGAGAATCAGCCCCACCGTTGGACTATCATCCGCGGACAGGACCTCCCGGTCATAGTAGTTCACATACATCTGCATCTGCCCGAGGTCTCCGTGGTTCAGTTTGTCGACCTTGAGATCGATTACAACATAGCACTTGAGCCGGGCGTGATAGAAGATCAGGTCAGGATAGAAATGATCGCCGTCCAGTGTTAATCGGATCTGCCTGCCGATGAAAGCAAAGCCTGACCCCAACTCCAGCAAAAAGTCCTGGAGCCGGGAGATTAATGCGCTTTCCAGTTCGCTTTCAACCAGTCTGGGTGACTCCGGCAGGTCCAGGAATTCCAGCACATACGGATCCTTGATAACATCCCCCGGCTGCTTTGCGGCTTCTCCCTGATTCGCAAGTCC
>MAXT01000412.1 GCA_001751225.1 Desulfuromonadales bacterium C00003107
TAGGCGAACTACTCAAGCTTAATCTGCCTCGATCAAGGGGTATCTGCTGCGCGAGGACTTCCAGCGATTCTGGGAGTATCAACGGATAAACTACGCAGACAAGTTTCTTGAAAACTGGGCGACCCGAACGCTACAAACCGAACTGGAACCGATGAAGAAAGTGGCGCGGATGTTACGTAAACACAAGCCACTGATAATGAACTGGTTCAAGGCCAAAGGACGACTTTCCAGCGGCGCCGTGGAGGGTCTGAACCTCAAGGCAAAACTCACTATGAGAAAAGCGTTCGGTTTCAGAACCCTTAAATGCCTACAAATCGCCTTATATCATGAACTTGGCAAGTTGCCGGAACCTGAATATCGCCATAGATTCAGCTGACGAGCCATAAAAAAAGGCCGGATGATTGCTCATCCGGCCTAAAGTCAATGCACTGTACTACAGTCAGATTCTAAAAAATCCTACAGCTGCTGACGCTTGAAGTACTGGGTGTGCAGCAGGTGATGCGCTTTTTCGCTGAGAGGCTTGCCGAGGAACTTCTCGTACAACTCAACGATGTAAGGGTTCTCATGGGATTTACGCTCGGGCTTGCCAGCGTCTTCCGCGTAGAGAACTTCGTTACGCTTCTTGAGGATTTCCATGTCGCCGTGGTGGTAAGGCTGACCGCCACCACCGATACAGCCGCCGGGGCAAGCCATAATCTCGATGACATGGAACTGCTCTCCACCATTCTTGACCTGGTCAAGCAGCTCACGAGCATTGCCAAGACCGGAAGCAACGCCAACTTTGAGGGTGTGAGGACCAACCTGAATGTCGGCAGTCTTAACACCAGTCAGAGTACGGACGGCTTCGAACTCAACGGCTGGCAAGGTTTCACCAGTGGCCAGTTCGTAAGCGGTACGCAAAGCAGCTTCCATAACGCCGCCGGAGTTACCGAAGATCGGTGCAGCACCAGTGGAGTAACCGAGAGGATTGTCGAAATCTTCTTCGGGGAGATTGACGAAGTCGATGTTCATGGTCTTAATCAGGCGAGCAAGCTCACGAGAAGAAATTACGATGTCGACGTCTGGGTTGCCCTCAACGGCAAACTCGGGACGGGCGGCTTCGTACTTCTTGGCGAGGCAAGGCATGACCGAAACGGAGACCATTTTCTCGCGGGAAATGCCGAGAACATCAGCGTAGTAGCTCTTGGCGATGGCACCGAACATCTGCTGCGGAGACTTGGCGGTCGAAGGAATATCGAGCATTTCTGGGTAGTTATGCTCGAAAAACTTGACCCAACCTGGGCAGCAAGAGGTCATGATAGGCAGTTTGACGTTCTTATCGCCGTCAAGGAACTGCTGCAGGCGACCGAGAAACTCGGAGCCCTCTTCCATGATGGTCAGGTCAGCAGCAAAGTCGGTATCGAACACATGGTCGAAACCAATGAGGCGCAATGCAGCAGCCATCTTGCCGGTGAAGGATTGACCGGGCTCCATGCCAAAGGCTTCGCCAAGGGCAGCACGAACAGCGGGCGCCACCTGAACAACAGTGACTTTATCTGGGTCAGCCAAAGCGGAGATGACTTTCCAGGTATGGTCATGCTCAACCAGAGCACCGACAGGACAAACCTGGGTACACTGACCGCAGTTGGTACAAACCGAATCTTCAAGGTTCATTTCGAAAGCCGGGGCAACAACGGCGTCGAAACCACGGTTAACGCCGGACAGTACTCCGCAGGTCTGAATCTCGTTGCACATGGTTTCGCAACGACGACACATTACACACTTGTCCATATCGCGGACGATCGAAGCCGATACGTCTTGACGATAAGTGGACATCTGACCTGTACAGGTAATCTCGCGGATACCAAACTGCTCGGCCAGATCCTGAAGCTCACAGTCACCGGACTTGGCGCAAACCAGGCAGTCCTTAGGGTGGTCAGAGAGCAGCAATTCAAGAACGGTCTTGCGAGCCAGCAACACCCGCAGAGTGTTGGTCTTAACGATCATGCCGTCCATAACCGGAGTAGCACAAGCGGGGGCCAGGTTGCGACGGCCTTCTACTTCTACAACGCAAACGCGGCAGGAAGCGGCCATATTGTTGTACTTCATGACGTCCAGATTCAGGAAGCACAAAGTCGGGACGGGGATGTCGAGCTTTGTAGCGGCATCGAGAATCTTGCTGCCAGCCGGTACCTGAGTTGCTTTACCGTCGATGGTTATATTCATCATAGACATGCGATATGTCTCCTTTCCTTACTGTTTGATAATGGCGTCAAACTTACACTTGTCGAGACAGGCACCGCACTTAATACACTCGGCCTGATCGATGACGTGAACTTCCTTGGCCTTGCCGCTGATGCAATCAACGGGGCAGACTTTAGCGCACAGGGTGCAACCCACGCACTTTTCGTCTACTACGACGAACTCGAGCAAGTCGGAGCAGACGCCAGCCGGGCACTTTTTGTCAACAACGTGTGCCGTATACTCGTCTTCAAAGACGCGCATGGTCGACAGAACCGGGTTAGGCATAGTCTGACCCAAGCCGCACAGAGCGGTGTCCTTAATAGCGACGGACAGCAACTTCAGTCTCTCGATATCTTCGAGGGTACCCTGGCCCATGGAGATCTTGTCCAGAGTCTCATAGATACGCTTGGAACCGATCCGGCAAGGCGAACATTTGCCGCAGGTCTCTTCCATGGTGAATTCGACGAAGAACTTGGCGATGGCAACCATGCAGTCGTCTTCGTCCATAACGATCATGCCGCCGGAACCCATCATCGACTGGCAAGCAACCAGACTCTCGTAGTCGATCTTGACGTCGAGGTCCTTGTAGGTCAGAGCGCCACCGGAAGGGCCACCGGTCTGAACGGCTTTGAACTTCTTGCCGTTACGCACGCCGCCGCCAACTTCCATGATAACTTCTTGCAGGGTGATGCCCATGGGAACTTCGATCAGACCAACGTTGTTGATCTTACCGGCCAGTGCGAAAACCTTGGTACCCTTGGAAGTCTCGGTGCCGATACCGTTGAACCACTCGGCGCCCTTAACGATGATGGCCGGGATGCTAGCCAAGGTCTCAACGTTGTTCACGATGGTCGGCTTGTCCCAGTAACCAGCTTCGGCGGGGAACGGAGGCTTGGTGTAAGGCTCGCCGCGGTTACCTTCCATGGAGTTGATCAGGGCGGTCTCTTCGCCACAGACAAAGGCGCCAGCGCCGTATTTGATGTCGAGGTCGAAAGAGAAGTCGCTGCCCATAATGTTCTTGCCGATCATGCCTTTTGCTTCGGCCTGCTCAATGGCGATCTTCAATCGAGCAATGGCCATGGGGTACTCAGCACGGATGTAGATGGTGCCCTTGTTACCGCCGATGGCGTAAGCGCCAATGGCCATAGCCTCGAGCACGCTGTGCGGGTCGCCTTCGAGAATGGCGCGGTCCATAAATG
>MAXT01000413.1:0-373 GCA_001751225.1 Desulfuromonadales bacterium C00003107
TGACAGAGGTAAACGCAAGGGGGATAGAGAAAGCGCTGAAGGAAGAACTAATAGACCAGTACTTAATGGTGATTAGATCAACGGATGGCGTAATAAGCGCTATTTTTGAGGAAATACTCAGGCGGCTGGAGGTAAAAAATCTGAAGGCGGTTATCCGTGCTAAAGCGGTGGGAACTACCGAAGTAGCTATGTCCTTCCCTGTCGAAGGCTTCTTCGGACGCGGTATAAGCAGATTAGCAGATGCGGACTCGATGGAAGGCGTAATAAAGCGATTAGATGACCCATACAAGCACGTATTGGAAGAAGCGTTGCCCGAATATGAAGAAGGCAAAAAGCTATTTATTCTGGAGAATGTCCTTGACGAGGAGCTCTT
>MAXT01000413.1:419-1992 GCA_001751225.1 Desulfuromonadales bacterium C00003107
CAGAAAATAGTAGGGATAGAGTTTGACATTGCAAATATCATGACCATGCTGCGGTGCAAGTCCGAAGGGATAGCGGAAGAAGAGATGAGAAAATACTTCTTGCCATACACGTATGCGTTTGATTACAATGCGGATGCGATGAAAGATTCGATTGCCGCGGAGACTGTGAACTCAGCCATACAGTTACTGCCGGCTTCAGCATATAAGGGCGTATTGTCCGATACGTTTTCGTCATATGTGGCGGAGAACTCACTTATCACTTTTGAGAATGCCCTCAGGCAATATTTTTTCGCGTCTGTAAGAGACACTTTACGTGGTTATCCTATCAACATTGGCATGATAATAGGCTATCTTTACCTTAAGGAGATAGAGATAAGAAACCTCTGCGCTATTGCCGTGTGCAAGGAGAATGATATACCCGCGGAAGCGACGATGAAGATTGTTATGATGTAAAGCATCGTTAAAAAGCAAGGTAACGGGAATGATGGTGAATTGCTGCATGGTAAAACGATTGTTTGCTGTGGGGCTAATCATTGCAGTGGTGGGCACCTCGATATTTATTTCTGGTTGCGTTACGAAGCCGGACTGGGATGTGTCCAACGAAGGGCTGCTGGAATATCGCGACAGTCCAGAATGCGAATATCAATTGAAAACGCTTAAAACTACGGCTAATTACACACTTTACGAGGTCGTGTTTACGAGCCGGGACTCGCAAATAGCGGGACTACTGAGGATGCCAAAGAGTGAGGGCGACGTTCCGGGTCTCGTTTTACTACCGGGAGCAACAGTAACAAAAGAGGGCGAACAGGGACTTGCAAAGTACTTATGTGGTTTGGGCTACGCAAGCATCGCAATAGACCAGCGCAATTTAGGCGGTATTGATGTGCAAAGCGATCTGAGGATGTTTATGAATGGCGAAGAGCCGACTGAACACAAAATGGTGCACGATGCACTTGTTGCTGCCGAGGTCTTGCGAACGCAGTCAGGGATAGACCCTGAACGTATCGTATATCTCGGCGAGAGCAATGGTGCCCGATTTGCGATAACTGCGTGTGCGCTCGACCAGAAGGCGCGAGGCGTGATTGCCATCAGCACGTGTGGCTACAATGTGGATTCTGCAATTGCTACCGGGCAACTGAACGACCCTAATATGATTCGGTTTTACCGTTCAATTGACCCCTGCACATATCTTAGTGAACTACCACCGCGAAAATTCGTGATGATTCANNATTCATTCTTTGAACGACACGATCATCCAGTATGATAGCGCACAGCGTACATACTCACGAGCTTTCGCGCCAAAAGAACTGCATACCGTGGGGACCGCTACGCATGGCTACTGCAAGGAAATGGATGCGTTTATCAAGGAGGAACTTGAGGGTATGGCTTTTTCATAAACCGAAAAGATCAACTGCATGCTGCATCAAATACAAACACATTTAACTATGTATCGCTAAACTTTACTATAAAACATGGGTGAACTCGAAAAGGTATTCGGAAGAAACGCACAACTTGTGGTATTGGAATATTTAATAAAAACTCGTGGCACGACAACGTATCTGTCCGGAATTGC
>MAXT01000413.1:2073-3747 GCA_001751225.1 Desulfuromonadales bacterium C00003107
TTTTTAAAAAAGGCTTTAATTCAAAAGGGTATAATTAAATTGTAATGAAATACAATAACCACAACATGAATATCGAGAACTACACAAATATTTTTGAAGATGCGTATAAAACGTATTTGGGTGAGTGCGAGCAGGATTCGCTTTATGAGCCGATAATAGACCTATTGGGTCGTGGTGGGAAGAGGTTAAGACCTTCTTTATGCTTTATGGCTTGTGAACTGGTCGGGGGCGATATAAAAAAGGTGGTACCAACTGCGGTCTGTATCGAGCTCTTCCATAATTTCTCGCTTGTTCATGACGACATAGAGGACGATAGCAAGCTGAGGCGTGGAGAACCCACACTGCACCTAAAATATGGGCTTCCTATCGCGGTGAACGCCGGGGATGGGTTATACGCGCTGTGCTATAAAGCGCTGATACCGAACAAGAGATTGCTGGGTGTGGAATGTGCATGGAGTATATTTGAAGAGATTGCGGAACAGAGTATTGTGCTTTTAGAAGGGCAAGCGATGGACCTCCAATTTAAGGATAAACGCGAAATGAGCGAGTCCGAAGTAATAGAGGTGCTGAGACGAAAGACGGCGAAACTCTTTGCGGTTTCCGCTAAATGTGGTGCTATCGCGGGTGGCGCGCCGTATGAAGTGGCAGAGGAGTTGGGCGTTGCGTGGGAGTATATTGGGGTTGCATTCCAGATAAGAGATGATATTCTCAATATAGAGGGCGAAGAGAAGAAATATGGGAAGAGAATAGGGGAAGATATTTCAGAAGGGAAACCTTCTTTGCTATTAATTAACTGTCTGGAACACTGCACGGCATCAGAAAAAGAGAAGATATATAGCTGTTTCCAGAATTATGATAAACAAGAAATAGAAGAAGTGATTAATCTATTCAAAGAGTATGGTTCTATAAGATACTCAGAGGATATAGCGATGAAATATCTGCGCAAAGGAACGGAAGCGCTAAGGCAAATAGATCTGAAAGGTAAAGGTAGAGAGGCGATAAGAGATAAGATGGTGGCTATGGCGAAATATTTCGTGGAAAGGGAGAAGTAAAGGAGAGATAAGGTCAAAATGGAGAGAAATACGAATAAGAAATTTGGAAGGGGCGCAAACGCCTGCAGGCGATGCGGTAGGCAAAGAGGATTGGTCCGTAAATATGGGATTTATCTGTGCAGGCAGTGTTTCAGGGAGATAGCACGGGAAATAGGGTTTAAGAAGTTCAACTAAAACCTTTCTTTCAAAAAGAAAGCTTTACCAAAGAAATATGATACTTTATATACAACCAAAAGGAAAATCAATAATAAAAGGGAGAAAAAATGGCACTAAATGACCCGCTTGCGGATGCACTTTCGCATATGAAGAATATAGAAAGAGTAGGAAAGATGGAATGCAGTATAAAGCCTGCCTCAAAGCTGATAGGAAACGTTCTGAGCGTAATGCAAGAAGGGGGCTACATAGAGGAGTTTGAGCACGAAGAAGATGGAAAAGCAGGGATATTCAAGGTGAAGCTGCGGGGTAAGATAAACGATTGCAATGCGATAAAGCCGCGGTTTTATGTTCGCACGAGGGAATTCGAGAGTTGGGAGAAGCGGTTTTTACCGGCAAGAGATTTTGGTATGTTAATCGTTACGACGCCAAAAGGTGTAATGTCCCATGCGAAAGCGGTTGAAGCCGG
>MAXT01000414.1 GCA_001751225.1 Desulfuromonadales bacterium C00003107
CCTGCATCGCGCGCCACAATAAATTCAAGGGGTTACGTCGTTGACGTAACCCCTTTTTTGTTTGAAATTCGCCGCGAGATATACGAGTTACTTTTTTAGGCTCGGATTGGCGAGATCGCATAAGGGAACACCGCTTTTATCTTCTAGGAAGGATAGTGCTTGAAGGGGAGATGGCAAAACGGGGTTTTTCCATAGCCATTGAAAGGAAAAGTGAGCGGAGGTCAAGCTCGGTTTCTCTTGCGAACAAACCCGACATCCAGGCCGAAAGGAGCACCGACAGCCCTAAGCGTTTTCAAGGTTGGATTGCCGCGACCCGTTTCGACATCCTGAAGGGTTTCAAAGCCGATCTTCAGGACCTTTTCTGCGTATTCCTTTCTATTCATTCCGAGAATTTTACGCATTCTTCGCGTTGCATCCGCCAAACCTATACGGCCCGCCTCGATGTCGTCAAACAGCTCTTGGCGCAACCGCTTTATCTCATTATCGCTAGGTCTTTTCATAAGATTTCCGTTCTCACATCCTCACGTCCGCGCTTCTTGAAGCATCCGGGTCACCGTTTCAATTCTTCTGGACAACCTCTCTATTAACTCCTCCTCAACGCCACAATGCTTCATCGTCTCGGGCAGGCGCTTAACCAAAAGGGACTGGTCAGCCATCCATTGGCGAAGATCGGTGCTGCAAAATCCTGTTTCCTGCTCCAAGTCTTCGGCTATACGCCCCCAATCAGGCAGTCCAATCTCTTTTTCACCCTCAGCGTCCCAACGAGATGCCCTGGCGATCCCCTCAGGATCCAAAAACATGGGTGCAAAATCGAAGAGTGGCGACAACTCTACTGTTCCCGACGGATATTTGAGGAAAGCCGTGTTTCTGCTGTGATTGTCGGTATTCCGCAGGGCAACATTGAGGATATCCCGTTTGATATATTCCAGAATCTCTCGACGCGGGTCGGTTGCGTATTTCCCAATCATCGCACAACAGTCGTTATGCGAAGCCCTGAAACCAAATTCGCTGATGCCACAGACCGAGGCCATGCTTTCAAGACCAAGCCTCTCAACACCACTTTGGGTAACTCTGCGATCGAAACGCCGAACAAACAGAGCATCATCCTGATATTCCAAAGGAGCCCCGGTGCGCACCCCGAAGGCACGAGCCACCTCATAATAAGGCGACTCGTTGAAAAGCACGCGCCGGTCCGCATCTTTTTTACCTCTCGGAAACTTGACCAGCCAATAACATTTAACTTGATTATCCGGCAAAGCCCCTTCCGCATGCCATCGATTCTGGTGGTCTTCCACAAGAAGAAACTTGGGAGCCTGCCCTTGAACGTCCGAAGCTCCGGAAACCAGTGCGCCGTTTGCTTCTGCGTATTCGATAAAGTCGACGTTTTTCTCGACAACTTCCTGTCTATTAAAACCGGGATGGTCTATGTATACTTCCTCCGCAGCCCCAGCTATACGAAGATTGCCAGGAGGATTCCCCGTTGCAAAACGAAGAAGCTGCCACCATGACGAATCATCGTCGCTTAACCTCAATAATTCCAACCAGGCATCCCTGGCGGCCCCGGTTGGCAACAAATCCAGCAAAAAAGCTGGCCAACTCTCGTTGCCATAAAGATCGAAGTTGATGGGATAGAGGCACCCGACACGATCGACAATGCGGTCTTCCTCCAAGCGTGGCAATACGTAGTCTATGTCATAAGAGAGTCCCCCACCGGCATGATAACCTGCGCTGAAATCATCCCCATAAAGACTGAAGACAGCGGCTTTATGCCATTGGCCTGCAGTGAAAATCTCTATGACTACTACACCCATTTATTAACTCCAAAACTTTTTCATAGGATTATAAGCCTATAAATTTCTTAGAGCAAACAAAAAAAATAGGGCCTTAGCCCTACAAAAGCACTATTTTCTTAATGAGCGAAAACCCCTCTTAGGCGAACAAGGACTTTTCCAAGGGGTTGCCAAAGAACAAAACGACGAACAAACAATCAACCAAACAGGTTGCGTAGCCCGTCACCCCGCCAAGGATGGATATGCCAGGGGATAACTAGCTCGTTTTCATCCGGAAACGGCCCTT
>MAXT01000415.1:0-4066 GCA_001751225.1 Desulfuromonadales bacterium C00003107
CATCAGCTGAGTCGTGGGGGCAAGGCGCTCCATGCCCGGCGTGGGCCTAATTCATGTCCGCGAGGTTTTCGACAATCTGCAGCGCAATAGCGTTTTTGTGCGCATTTTAGGAATGCGTATTATCCAAACAAACGGAAACAAGTGAATAAAGCCTAAACCACCGTTCGCAACGGCTGAGGTTCTCTCCAAAAGGTGAACGAAAATCCCCCCTCTGGGGTATATCCAACCCACCCCGCAAATCCTTATTTTAATACCATTCAAGAACCCACTACATCCCAATAATAAAGACCTGTTTTAAAGCGTCGACGGAACCGCACCATGGAAGCCGTCCCTTAACACAGCACATACGAGGAATTCTTTCTCCACTCGATAGAGGCTTTATGCAACGGGCAAACGTCCTGAGGAATGGCCTTCAGGCCGGCGCGCCTATTTTCATTATTCCATGGAGGTAAAACAATGAAGAAGCTCACCGTATTGTTGGTCGCCGTCCTTATGCTGGGGGCGAGTTTCGCCGCATCAGCACAGGCAGCAATCCAAGTCGAAGGGGATGCCTATGCAGGTATCTGGGACAAGTACATGTGGCGTGGTTTCAACCTGAGTGACAGCCGGCCTACCGTTCAGGCCGGCGTCGACCTCTCCGCAGGCGGCTTTACCCTCAGCACCTGGCACAACTGGCAGCTGACCAGCAGCGACAACCTTCGCTCTGGGGAAATGAACGAGACCGACATCATCCTGACCTATGCCTTTGACTTAGGCGACATGGTTTCCATGAGTGTCGGCGACATTTTCTACTCCCTCGACTTTGACGGCGCCGAAGACACCAACGAACTGTTTGTCACCGCCACCCTTAACACCTTGCTTTCCCCGAACCTGAAAATCTCTTGGGACTGGGATGCTGCCGAAGAAGAAGGCATGTTCTACAGCCTGGACATCAGCCATAGCTTCGACCTCGCCCAGTGGATGGAAAAAACCTCTCTTAATCTCGGCGCCCTGGTGTCATACAACCAACACAGCGATTATTCCGTCGGCGACTTTGGCGGCTGGCATAACTATGAACTGAGCGCCAGTCTCGATTACGCCTTGACCGACCAGTTGACCATCAGCCCAATCTTTATTCTCTCTTCAGGCATCAGCAGCGCTGCAAAAGCGGTCATTGATACCGAAACAGCAGGGGCGCTGAACCTGACCTTCACCTTTTAAGCACAGAGTCGCGGCATTAGCTCCTGAATACCGAGCCTAAGTGCCAGCCGCCAAAAGAGACGGGGAGGGACTCACCCTCCCTCCCCGCCTCTCTTTTCGGCAACAAGCTGGCAACAGACCCCGTAATCGGGCGATCCGCAAAGAACATGTTCCATAGTCAGATCGAAAACTCGGTAGCAAAGGTTAATACGACAGGAGGTTCAAATGAACAAAGGTCTTAAGAAATCGATCATAACCATGGCGGGCGGCCTGGTCGCCATGGCTTTGGTTTTCACCCCGGGCTGCAAACAGAAGCAGGACAAGCTGGAGAAAGCGACTCTGCGCATCAACTGCTGGGCTGGGTATGCCAAACCTTATGAAGCAGATTTCAAGGCGCTGGTCAAAGAAAAGTACAATATCGACGTTGAACTGAGCATTGAAAACCCTACCGATCAGGACGAATTTTTCCTAGCGGTAAAAAACAACACGGCCGACCTGATCTCTCCTCCCATTGAACTACCTAAGATTCCCCGCTTCTTCTCTTATCAGGAAGGGCAGCAATACCTGCAGCCTGTGGATGTAAACAACATCCCTAATCTGAAGAAAATGATGGAAGTTTTCCGCAACGACCAGACGTCCTTCTATAACGGCGTGCGCTACGGCGTGCCTTATAACTGCGGCCCTTACGGGCTGGCCTACAATCGCGACAAGGTGCCTGCAGCACCGACCAGCTGGAACGTGCTGTGGAATCCCCAATATGCCGGCCAATACACTATCAACAACAACTTCCCCAAGGTTAATGTCTGGATCTCCGCACTGGCTCTCGGTTACAGCTACGAAGACATCTTCGACATCAACCGTCTCGACCGCGCCAAGGTTCAGAAAAAGCTTAACGACCTGGCCAAAAACGCCAAGAGCCTGTGGGACGGCGGAGCCAACCCGGATGAGTTCCCCGGACTGGCCCTGGCAACCACATGGGGCTTCGCAGCTGCACAAGCTAACATCAAAGGCGGAAACTGGCGCCTTGCAACCCCAGCAGAGGGTGGCACGGCCTGGATTGATGCCTGGTACCTCGGCGCGGGCACCAAAGGCATGACCAAAACCCTGGCCGAAGAGTGGATCAACTTTACTCTTGAGCCTGCTCGCCAAGCTGATGTGGTTAAATCTCAGGGAGTCTCCCCGGTTATGGCCGACACTGGTGACATCCTCAATGCCGGGGAAAAAGCCATGTTCCACGTAGGCGACGAAGCCTACTTCAAAACCGTTGCGCTGTGGCGGGTTCTCAGCGATGAGACCGAACAGGCTTTCAACGAAATGTGGGAAGCTGCAAAGCAGCTGCGTAAGTAAGCACTGTGGGGGATGTCTTTGATCATCACAGCATCTCCCACCCGTTAACAACACCATGCTCCGTCTGCGGCGCTTGCCGCAGACCGAATAGACCCCCCATCAAACGATACGGAGGTAACAGGATGTTACAAAAGAGAAAACTCGTGGCAGGCATTACCGGCGCGCTGGTAATGACCTTTCTGGCCAGCATGGCCGGAGCCGTCACCATCGGGAACGTCAACCCCGGTGAAGACGTCATGCAGTACATCAATCGCACCGAAGGAAAGTTCGACCAAACTACCTACCAGAAGATTATCGGCGCCGCCAGTGCTTTTAAAGAAGGCGATGAGTCCCTCGGGGTCGCAGCAGACACCGAAGCGGATCGCGAAAACGCCCGCAAATTGCTGGCCAACACCAAGATCAAGGACCTCAACGATCGGTCGTTGTTTGTGGATGGCCAGGATACCCTGATCCGCAACACCACCGACAAAGCCAAGTACAACAAAATCAAAAACATGACCATGGGCGAGCTGAAAAGCTTCCTGCTCACCAAGTCCGAAGCCGATATCAAAGCCATTATGGGCGGCCTGCACAGCGATGTGATCGGTTCGGTAGTCAAACTGATGTCCAACGATGAATTGATCCGCGTTGGCCAGAAAATTTTCATCACCCTGCCTGGCACCCAAATTGGCGCTAAAGGTTACATGGGCGCGCGCATTCAGCCTAACTCGCCGACCGACAATAAAGAAGACATCCAGATGCAGACGCTTAACGGCTTTGCCTTCGGCGTTGGCGATATCGTCATCGGCACCAACCCGGTCGACAGCCAGCTCGAAGCCACCGTGCGTGTTGAAGAAGCCCTGAAAGAGATCGTTACCGCTTTCGGCCTGGAAAAAACCATGCCTTGGTGTGTACTGTCCCACATCGACGGGCAGGCCGCTGCAGAAGAAGCTAAGCCCGGTTCTACCGCTATCTGGTTCCAGAGCCTCGCCGGCACTGAAAGCGCTAACAAAACCTTCGGCCTGACCCTGCAGACAATGGTCGATTACGCCAAAATGCGTAAGGGTCCCTACGGTCTCTATTTTGAAACCGGCCAGGGCGCTGATTACACCAACGGTCACGGCCACGGCTTTGACATGGTGGTTCACGAATCCCGCAAATACGGTTTTGCTCGCGCTCTTAAGCAGGAGATGGCCAAAGCCAAAGGTGTTTCTGAAGAAGATGTTTGGCTGCACCTCAACGACGTTGCCGGCTTTATCGGCCCTGAAGTCTTCAAAACCCGCGAGCAACTGGTTCGCTGCTGCCTGGAAGACATCGTCATGGGCAAGCTGCACGGTCTGGTGCTGGGTCTCGACATCTGCTCGACTCTGCACATGCCCGTCACCCTCGACGACCTGGCCTGGTGTCAGGACCAGATCGCTCCGGCCAACCCGGCCTACCTGATGGCTCTGCCTACTCGTAACGACCCGATGCTCAGCTACCTGACCACCAGCTTCCAGGACCATGTGCGGCTTCGTGAAAAATTCGGCTACAAAGTTAACGACGCCATGTGGGACTTCTA
>MAXT01000415.1:4233-7076 GCA_001751225.1 Desulfuromonadales bacterium C00003107
AAGATCTATGCTGAAGGCCAGAAATTGATCGAAAACGTTCGCGGCCGCGGCCTCGATCTGGCCGTGGGCTACGGCGATAACGTCTGGGATCTGGAGCCTGTAACCGACAAGCGTATCCACGACCTGTATGACGATGCCAAAATCAGCCTGTGGACCGAATTTACTCCGGAATTCATCGGTTCCATCCCCAATGCCGTGAGCATCAAATCTCAGTCTCACGATCGCGAAAACTACATCTCCGCACCGGGCACCGGTGAAGAGCTGTCCGAGTCCGCGGTTGCTACTCTGGACAAACTTGCTGCCTCCTGGGGCAACAAGTCTCCCGATATTCAGGTGGTTATTTCTGACGGCCTGAACGCCAAGGCAATCATGGATGATGGGCACCTGATGCCCTACCTGAAAGAACTGAAAAAAGCATGTAAAAAAGAGGGTTTGACCCTGTCCGACAAAAACATCGTCGTGACCGGTGGCCGTGTCCGCGCTGGCTACAAAGCGGGTGAAGTTATGTTCACCAAAGCCGGCACCACTCCTAAAGCCGTTGTGCATCTCATCGGCGAACGCCCGGGTAGCGGCCATCATGCTTTCTCCGCTTACCTGGCCAAAGTTACTCCCAGCATCTGGGCTAAAGCAGGGACTGTCGACCACGACTCTTCCAAGGTATTGTCCGGTATTTCCGATACCGGTCTGATTCCTACCGAAGCAGCTCGCCAGACCGTTAACCTGCTCAAGCAAATGTAACCTAGCCAAACTTGCACTGGCCCGGGACTCCTAAAGGGGTCCCGGGCCCCCTTTCCTCAAATCCGTCCAGGCACTGGCCCACTGGCCCTCCCTCCCAACCAGTCGGCCAGTCATCTAACTGAGAACAAGATCGCCCACACAGCGAGTTTGATTCATAAATCAGAAACACCCGGATGGCAAATATGACGAGCCCCGCACTAGACATCACTGCGACCGAATCGCGCCCCCGCCCCCCCTCTCTGGCCCAGGACGTATGGCACAAAACCCGCCTGTGGGCCCACGCCATGACCCTCAGCCCCTATTACCGCTACGGGGAGATTGGGAACCTGTCGTACACTTTCGGCAAGAGCATCCTTGAGGGCGCCATTCTCTATAGCATGTTTTCCATGGCGCAAAACGAATTCAAGGTGGCGGCCATTCTTGGTGTGCTGACCAAATACTTCTATCCGGCCATCACCTTTATCAGCAGTCTCAAGGTTTCCTCTTTCGTGGACTACATGGAAGGTTTCGCCAGCGAAAACCTTCAGGTTCAGGCGCTGATCCGTGTACTGGCCCTGGTCGGCGGCGGGCAGGCTTTAGGGGCAGTGCTGCTGCTGCTATGTTACCCGCCCCTGTTCACCAGCCTGGTCGGCGACTGGGCGGGCAGCCGCTATCTGCTGATCGCATTCTACCTGCTGCATCATATCTGCGACGGTTCAGCCCAGGTGGCCGAAGGGCGGGTATGGTTCAAACTGATCGAAATCAAACTGCGCCACGGCCAGCTACGACGCATTTCGGACAATTTCTGGGGAATTCATGCCATGAGCCAGAACATCCAGATGTTTTCGGGACTCGTTCTATTGTGGGTCACCACCCTGACCACTGGCCTGTTTCAGGAACGCCTCGGCCACGGCGTTATGTTGGGCATCGTTGTATTTGGAACGTTGCTTACGGCCCTATCCAAGTTTAGCCTGCCGCTGGCCTGGAAACTGACGCTGAAAAACCGGGAATACGAGGAAGAATGACGGAACAACCGATCCTGCAGATTGAAAAGCTCGACTTTGCCATCGGCGACCAGAGGATTCTCAAAGATATCAATTGTTGTTTTGCCGCCGGCGGTATCCACGGTCTAATCGGACCGAACGGTTCCGGTAAAAGCACCCTGCTGCGCAATATCTGTCGCATCTGGGAACCGCAGAGCGGTCGGGTATTAATCGATGGCCGGGATTATCGCCGTTTCCCTCGCAAAACCCTCAGTCGGACGGTGACACTGGTCCAGCAGGATACGCATCTCGATTTTTCCATTACCGTTTCCGATTTCGTCGCCATGGGCCGTCATCCGCACCTGAAACGGTTGCAGTGGCTAGGCCAGCATGATCTGGACATCATCGACGGAGCACTCAGGGTCACCGGCACCGAAATTTTCCGCAACCGGCTCATCAACGAGTTGTCCGGCGGTGAGGCTCAACTGGTGAGTCTGGCCCGGGCCCTGGCCACCGAAGCGCCGATCGTTCTCCTCGATGAACCGACCAGCGCCCTGGACATTCTGCACAAACTTGAAATCATGGAACTGCTGACCAGTCTGCGCGATGCAGGAAAAACCATCCTCATCAGCATTCATGATCTCGACCTTGCGCGACGTTACTGTGACACCGTAACCCTGCTGCAACAGGGCTGCGTCCATTACCATGGCATGCCCGAAAAGGGCTTTTCCGAACAACGCATCAAGGAGGTTTTCCATGTCGGCGTGGAAGAAATCGCAACCGATCATGGCGTTTCGCTATTGTTCTATCGTTAAACGCATCATCACTGGGGCGCTAGGAGCCGTACTGCTGACAATGCTGCTGTGCAGTGCTTCTACGGCGGCGGAAAACGCCCCCGGCGCCCGTAAGTTTCCCCTGGAGATGGATGCGCTGATGGGAGCGCTGAGCGATGCCCGAAAACCGACGCCTGTCATGGCGGAGAGCTATTCTCGTACGGTCAGCTATCGCTTTATGCGCTACGATTTCGTTTCAGACCAGAAACATGAAGAAAAGCGGTCGATTACCCTTCCCCGCCAACCGCAGCGCATTATTCCCCACGCGACGGGCCTGACCGAAATCCTCTGGGCCATCGTGCCCCATGAG
>MAXT01000416.1 GCA_001751225.1 Desulfuromonadales bacterium C00003107
AGAAGAAAAGCGATAGATGCGGAGTTCTTATTGACGGATTTCGGCCCCGAAAGCGAAACGAGTGAAAAAGTCATTTCTGTTTTATACGAGGCTTTGGAGAAGTCAGAGTCATCGAGGACTGAGATGCTTTTCCAGGATTGGAAGCGAGTGTATTCGCAGGTTTGTGCATACTCACCTAGCAAATTAGAGGGGCTGGTAGAGCATTACGGATTGCCAAAAGCTAAGAATGTAGATGTGGAGAAGTTGATGTTTGCCGTTCATACTTATTACACGCTTGTAATGAAATTATTGACTTCAGAAGTGATTTCGTTCTTCAATCCTGTTTTCGGATCGCCGTTACAGCGAATAGAGAGTGCATATTACATGGGTAGTGGAGATTTGAGAGAAGAGCTGCATGAGTTAGAGGAAGGCGGGATAATAGCAAAGATAGGGATAAGGAACTTTTTAGAAGCGGACTATTTCGCATGGTATCTGGACGAATGGAACGAAGAAGTAGTGAAGGCAGTGATTGAAATAGTAAAGAGATTGGGTGATTATGACCCAGCCACGGTAGAATTGGACCCTGATAGGGTAAAGGATTTGTTCAAGCACTTGTACCAGAATCTGGTCCCAAAGAAGGTGAGGCATGACCTTGGCGAGTATTTCACACCGGATTGGCTTGCGGAACTTGTGCTGAAAGAGGTGGAATACGATGGTAACATGGACAAAAGTGTTCTTGACCCTGCTTGCGGTTCCGGCGCGTTTTTGGTACTTGCAATAAAAGAGTCGCGGTTTTATGCAGAAGAGCATTTCGTAACCGATAAGAGCGAGTTACTGAAGAGAATAGTAGGAAATATCGTGGGTATTGATTTGAACCCGTTGGCTGTTCTGGCATCACGAGCGAATTATGTAATCGCTCTGGGCGATTTAATCAGATATATACCGAAAGAGGGAATAGAGATTCCGGTTTATCTTGCGGATTCTATTTCGGTGAACAGGAAGATGACGTTTTCAGGTGAATGGATAGTTTATTTAGCGACAAGCGAAGGTGATTTTTCGGTGCCGCATGAAGTGATAGATAAGAACTTGCTGTCAAATGTATTAAATGTGATAGAAACTTGTGTAAAGGGCGATTACAGCGAAAACGAGTTTGAGACGCTGATAGCTAAGAGCTTTACTGATTTGAAAGAAGGCAGCATAGTTACTTTGACGGAACTTTACACTAAGATAAATAATCTGGAGAAAGGAGGAAAGAACCGGATTTGGACACGGTTGCTTAAGAATTCGTTTGCGCCTCTGCTGATGGGTAAATTTGATTTTGTCGTGGGTAATCCACCGTGGGTTCGCTGGGGTTACCTGCCTGAAGGATACAGGGCTGCGACACTAAATTTATGGAAGGACTACGGGCTTTTTTCGCTAAGCGGCATGGAAGCACGGCTTGGTTCTGGTGAGAAGGATCTCTCGATGCTATTCACTTACGTTGCCGTGGACCGCTACCTCAAGAACGGAGAGAAGTTGGCGTTTCTCATAACACAGGAGGTTCTCAAAGCGAAAGGAGCGGGTGAAGGGTTCAGAAAGTTTAAAGTAAAAAATACGCATGTAAAAGTAGTTAAGGCACACGACCTTGTCTCGGTGAAGCCGTTTGAGAGTGCTGCGAACAAAACCGCGCTCATGATTCTGAAGAAAGGAGAGAAGACGGAATATCCGGTGCCTTACGTACTCTGGCGAAAGAAAAAGGGTGTGAAGTTGGACACGAGTGTTTCTTATGTTGATGCGCTGGACCGGACAGAGCGTGTAGAAATGCAGGCTAAGCCGATTGGAACGCTGGTAAGTTCGTGGCAAACGTTTGAAGCGGGAACGGAAGAAATGTTGGATAAATTACGTGGAAAATCTGTGTATAAAGCGAGATTGGGCGCAAGAGTTGAACCTTACGGCGTTTTCTGGCTTAAACTCAAGCACGTCTTATCTGATGGCACGGTACTTGTGGAGAATTTACCGGAACTTGGTAAGAGAGAAATCTCAAAGGTCGAAGAGCGAATAGAGTCGAATTTGGTGTTCCCGGCTGTTAGAGGTAAAGATATAAAACGCTGGTGGGC
>MAXT01000417.1:0-2987 GCA_001751225.1 Desulfuromonadales bacterium C00003107
CAAAGGACGGTACTAGTAATACCGTCCTTTTGTGCCATTTTTGTCACGAATGCCACTATTTCGTGTGCATCAATACACACACTAACACACGCACCTTTATTGACGGGAGGCTGTGACCATGACGCGATTCAACGCCAATAACGGTGGACTGCTGCAGAAGAAAATCACCGTCCGGCTCGATGAGCATCGACTTGCCGAACTGGAACAGATCGCCCGTCGCGAAGGGTTCTCGATCTCGCTACTGGTGCGGCACCTGGTGCACCGCTTCCTGGAAGAACGAAAGCGCTATGGAGGGTTGGAGAAATGACTGACTTTTTGTACCCACGACAAGAGCGGAAACTGGCAGGGCGAGCCGATCGCGAAGCCTCCCCCTTCCCCGCCGATTCGCGCAGTCTGGTAGGGGAAATAGCCCGCACTTTCGATCCCTTACGACCCGATTCGGAGATAGAGTTTCAGGTTTCTGAGGTCCGTGAGGGCTTCGTCTGCTTGTCCATCGTGCTGCCGGTGGGTCTAACGCGCACCTTCGTTGGCCTGCTCGACTCGCTGCACGGGCTGGTGCGACTGATCGACACCAAGACCCGCCACAGCATGGCGGCGTTTAAGGCCTCCGACTTGGCCGAAGTTGCCAAGCGGGAGGAGGCCAGAAACGCATTCGCCCAACGGGTCTGCGAGGTGTTTGACCAGTTTACCGCCTCTGGAATGGAGCGTAAAAAGGCCATTTCAGCCACGAACAAGGCCCTCAAAGCGGAAAAACACCCGTGGGCCACGTATCACCTCGTACGGGAAGTGTTGAGCAGCGCAGGACGGCTAAGGCAACGATCTTCTTCGAAGCAGAAGTCTGCCACAGCTGGAAACCGGAAAATGAAAGTTTAGACGGCGAGCGCCGGCGAGCCCGCATGGGAGTCCTCAGCCCCGTTAAGGGGCCAGAGGGTTGCGGGGAACCGGCTGCGCTGCCAAGGTAAAAATTGACATTTTGTCCGACAAGCGGCTACGAATGTCAGACAAACGCCCAAGCTACAAACTTGGGAAAGGGACCGAACTATGCGAAATCACTACAAAGATAACGGAAGATATATCTTATCCGACTCAACGTCTAATGGTCGTCTGGGTGGCCTGTCATGACTACCCCAGGCCAACGTCGGACACAACTTGCCAGAGAACGCCCTTCTAAGCTCCAATTCTACGTTGACTCCCTGACCAACATCGAACGGTCCTACCTGCAGCTCGATACCGCCGGAAAGTCCCCTTTAAATACCGTCCGTATCTTCTCCGCACGATGACCATTGCTGAACTCGCGTTCTGCCAGGTCTTCTCCAGGGAGACCTACGGATGGTAACCACTGACAATTCCTATCAAGGGATCTGTGAGCATCAGGCGAGCAACGGCTGCGGCCATGATCGGGAACAAGGTCCACTGCTTGCTTCTACTCCCATAGCTCAACAGAATGATCTTGAAGTGATTAAGGTCTTTCCAGCTTCTGTTCGTGTTCGCCTGCCATTTAAAGGAGAAAGCCCATTACCAGCCTTACGGCAAAGCAACTCTCTACAAGGCTTTTCTGACCAATGGCAGGCGGCAATTTCCTTTTTTGTACTACCTCGAAGAAGTTTCATTTGCACTTGCACTCTTTTTGGAGAGGGCTCCGAGGTTTTCAAGTATGTTGCCGGAATAATTGATATCGTTGATTTAGCTAGTACAGTATACAAAGGAATTGTATCTAATAATCAGATCAACCAAGGAGATCATTATGACTCGACCCATTCTTCTAGCGGTGGCTGCATTGATCTGGATGGGCCTGGGCGGATGCGCGCCCAGCGTAAAGGTAACCACCGACCGCGACCCTGGCGCTAACCTGAGCGTCTACCGTACCTTTGCCTGGGTCGGCGAACATCCGCTGATTGCCGTGAGGGCTGCTCAGGTCCCGAGCCCGTTGCTGGAAGGACGCATCATACGTGCAGTTCGCAGCAACCTGGAGGGACGCGGCTATCGTTATTCGGAAAACAATCCGGACTTTGCCATCGCTTTCACCGTGGGTTCCCGGGAGAAAATCCGAGTCGATTCTTATCCATCTAGGTACCACGGTAACTGGGGCTGGGCTGGCACCCGTCGCTACTACGGCGGCGGTTACACCACCGAGACCACAGTTCACCAGTATACTGTCGGAGCGCTGGCCATCGACATTTTTGATGTGGCTTCCAGGAGCCCAGTCTGGCACGGCCTGGGAGAGAAGAACATCACCACATCAGACCTGGAAGACCGGGACGCGCTGATCAAGCTCGCTGTGGATTCCATCCTGGTCGAGTTCCCCTAATCTTGGCGCTCATGCTTACGGGAAAAACGAAGACGCTATGCAGGGTTGGAAGAATAAGTGATTTTCTGTTTCCTCGCTCCGCTGAAACAGCACGGACCTTGAAAGCGCGAGACTACAAAACAGCCTCCCCTTCCCCGCCAATCCGCGCAGTTTTATTGGATAAATAGCCTGTACGTTCAGACCTTTAAGGCCTGGTTCGGAAGTCGAATGTCAGACTTCCGAGGTCCCCAAAGATTTTGTCTGTTTGTCTATCATGCTGTCGGTGGGCCTAACGCGCACCATCGTTAGACTGCTCGACTCTCTGCACGAAATTGTGTAACTAGTCGAAACCAAAACCCGCTACCACATGGCAGCATTTCAGGCCTCCAACTTGGACGAATTGGCCAAGCGGCAAGAGGCCGCAAACGACTTCATTCCATAAATCTAGCCATATATAAATTTGCTCAAAAATGAATTCCCGCCCACCTTAAAAAACCATCGACTGCAAAGTGAAATGAACTTGAAATGAGTCGATGTCTTTTCCGTGTTTGTCGAGGGGGATGCCCAAATCTATCCTACCGGTCAGATACTTGGAAAAATTCATGGATACCCCAACGCCGGTGCCGGTGATAAAGTCTTCGTGACTGCTCGACACTCCGTTGCCTTTATAGGGGAAGGCCGCGCCATGGTCTATGAAGAA
>MAXT01000417.1:3056-13347 GCA_001751225.1 Desulfuromonadales bacterium C00003107
GCACTGAGAAAATACCCCTCATCACCCACAAGGAATCCCTCAGGGAACCCTCTGACCGAACTCAGGCCGCCAACCTGGAACTGCTTTGAGGAGGCCAATGGATGGCTATCAGACAATTGCGCATTACCTCGAAATATCGTGAAGACTTCGTTCGTATGCATAAGTGTCCTTACCATATCCAGGTTGTACAATAGGAAGTTATTGTCCCCATTACCCCTCTCACTCCCGTGGGTGAAGGTGTTACGGCAGTACCAAAGGCCGTATTTGTCAAGCAGTGTAAAATCGAAACCCACAGGGACGGAGCCAACCTTGGACCGGGAGATGGTCACCCCTGCAAAGTCGGTGCTCGAATTATTGTAATTATATCCCGCAAAGAGGTTCATGGTGAACTCAGGGCTGAAGATGAGCGGGTGGTTGAGGTCGAAGTTGTAGGAGTACGAGTCGCCGCCAACATCCAGATCAGCGAAGGGGCCGGATTGGATGTCAACCTGATTAAATCCATAACCTGCGGCAATCCTCGTACCCAGGTCGTTTATGGGGATACTATACCCTGCGGAAACGGTGCTCGTCCCTTCTGAAATATACCCGGTCAGGATCAAAGGATCCCGATAGCCAAAGAGACTAAAGTCTACAAGTTTCAAGCCCACTCTTTCTTCGCCAACGGTTTCGGTACCGGCGTTATCCGCAAGGATGCTTACCTCGTAATTCGGTGGCTCCACGGCTTTGAGCAACAAGTCGGTCTCTCCGGTCCGTTCTCCTGGCCTCAATGTTGCCCGTACCTTCACATCGTTTACTGCATTGAAATAGACGATGTCTTTTTCCAGGGTATCTAGCCTGACCAGCTCCCCTTTTTTCAGGGAAAATTTGCTCAGGAAAAATGAATCTCTCGTATGCTCGTTACCTTCCACCAGCACATTGCCGACCCGCCCTTCTACCAGACGGATTCTAATCACACCAGCCTCTACTTTTTGAGGCGGTAGTAGCGCTTTTGCGGTTATGAATCCCTTGCTGCGGTAGAGTGCATTCAGCTTGTCCACGATCTCGAAAAGATCATTGATGGTGTGGAGTTTACCCTCGTAGCCTGCTGTAATCTTTCTGATCTCCTCCACAGAAAGAATCTCGGACTTGTCGGTCACAATATCCTTAATGACTATCCTGGTCTCGTCCAGCCGTTTTTCAACTGGGGCTTCGCGAGTTTCGTCCTTAATCCGCGGTTTTTCGTCGGGCTGCGCTTTCTCTTTCAACAGCTTTTTAAGACGGTAATACTCCTGCACGTCGTCGGAATGCTTTTGTATGGCACCTGAAATTTCTATGGCAGACGCCGTGGTCGATGCAAAACAGATTAAGATGAACAGTACAAGTCTAGCTGTCTTCATGTCACCCTCTTAAATATCAATATTCAATGGCAAAAAAATTACTCAGCAACAATAACTACATCATTAAAATCGACCAACTCTTCCTCTTCACCTATTCCCAAAACATCGCCTTGCAAAATGAAAGTGTCCCCCGGTTGAACCTTATGTGAGGGCTGAAGATTGGAAAGCATATCGTACCCATAGAAGTTCCCCGCATCTTCCGAGAGTTGCAGTTGTTTGCCCACAGTACGCAACATACTGTTTTCAGAGCTGTATTCGTTTACGATAAATGACGGGTCGTAGTTGACCACTCTGGCATCGGTCTTGATACGTTTGTCGGCAAACATCTCCAGACTGAAGAGACTCGAACCGGTGTAGAGTTGTACATCGGCGGGATGAAGCACCTTGTTCTTATTGTCCACAATCACTTTGTACTTGTTATTATTCACCTCGGCAAAAGAACCGATGAGGGTGTGGTTCAAAAGCAAGTTGTCCACCCACGCATTTAGATAGAAGTAGTCGGCTGAAACGCTATCGAAGATGATTGGGGCCTGTGATGTCGTGCCAATCCTCACCATGTCGGACATGGGGTACCCGCTCACGTTGAAGTGCAGTGGCCCGGTTCCGTCGGGGTTGATAACGTTGCCCAGGCGGATGTTGTCCGCCTTCACTGTCATCAGATTGGAGACCTGGGCCTCCTCCACATTTATTGACCCGCCTCTGGCTTCGAGGGAGAGGTTCTTTATTAAGCCCACCTGTGGGCCGGTTATAGTAGAGGTTATGCTGCCTTCAGCGACCAGATTTATGGAACCCTCAAGGGCCTGGCTAGTGCCAAGGTTGAGGTCGTCTGCCTCGTGAATATTGGCCTCGCCGTCCCCACCGAGGGTGACTTCAATAGTATCCACTCTGGTCTCTATCGGCGCGCCGCTACCCATGCCCGTCTGGGCTTGGAGGACCAAGGTAGAGCCAGCTGCGTCAATGTTGACCGCTCCTGGGGCGAGATTGTTCTCAATGGAACCGCCGGAGCTGACAAGAGTCACTGTGCCGCCGCCTCCAGTGGATACTGACCCCAACCCTAAATTACTTGCGGCAGAGAGCGAAATAGCACCTGTCGCCGTATCCACTACGCCTATATTCATCGGCTGGTCCACGCTTGCCACGTAAACACCAGTGACTGCGCTGCCGGAGAAATAACCATCCGGGTTCAACCCGATTTCCAGATAGTTGTCGAAAGATCCAATCGCGCCGCCCGCCATCAGGCCGATGGAAGCGCTACGTATGTTGGTCTCATAGTCGCCGATGGCGTCGAAGATCGATCCAGGAGTCTCAAGGTAAACTGTACCGCGCGAGAAAATGGAGTCGACGTTAATGTCATTGGCAGCCTCAAGGATGAAGATGTCGCCGTCGGCGCGCATGGTCAGGGTGGGAGCTACGCCTGCGGAGGTGAGGTCTATCTGTAAGGGATTGCCGGCAACACCGATGCCGCCGTTGGAGGCTTCCAGTATCAGGTTCTCCCCTGTGATGTGCGCTCCCGTCGGGTTAGCTACTCCGGTTATACCCTCGGTAACTTTGAGCCTGATGTCACCCTGAGCATCCAGGTTGACGAGGTTAACCGAGCCCTCTGAGCCTATGTAGGCGTAACCGCCTGCGGTGGCATCGAAGCCGCCGTTGACTCCGTCCATGCTGATATCGAGAGTGTCTCGCTGAGTGATATTGAAGCCGTCGATATCTACGCCGTTGGCGTTGTAAACGGCCTCTATATCAGCCCTTTCAGCGGTCATAAGGGCGAGACGAGCTTCTTGTGCTTCCGGTGTGTCTGCGGTGAGATCATCCGTGACTGCAATGAAAACTGGTGCTTCGGTAGAACCGATATTATCACCCGAGATCAACGTCACGCTGTTTCCCTTGACGTTGGGTTCCTCAATCATGATCCTCGTGTCGGTGACCTCCTTCAACATGCCGGGAGTCATACCGAGTCTTAACTGCTCATCGCTCCATTGAACCTTGTTGGCGAAGGCGTCATGCTCTTCGGTAGTTGCCTCGTAGGTGTAAAGAGCATCGTAAATACCATCATTAAGCCCCCCAACATCTCCATGCAAGAAAAAGTACTCGTCGGTTTTTGACTGAACATATTCGTCGCGTTTGTCCTGCACGAAATCGTTCCGCTGCTCCTGGGTAATCAACGTCTCATCCCGAAGTGCCTGAGCCTCATACTGCTCAGTGAGCGCAGAACTTTGAACATCGGTCAGCATGTAAGAATAGTTAGGATCATAAGGAGCATACGAATCGTCAGCAGTGTCCGCAGTGCCGTTGTCGTTCAGGCGCATCCTCCAGTAGTTCTTGTAGTTCTGCGTCTTGGAATTCTCGTAGGCGATGACGGTATCGTCGACCTTATCCAGAGCCTTTTGCCCTTGCAAGCGCATCTCATCCCACAGCGCCTCAAGCTCTTCAATGGTGCGGACATCGGCGTACTGTGCACTGTTGTTGTCAATGATCTGGCCAGCACCTGCATCTACCCTGACGTCGCCTTGCTGTGACTCCACTGCCACAAGGTAGAGATCGCCACCGCCCTTTTGGACGATATTGATGGAATCGCGGGAGAGCGCCTCAAGCCCGTAACCATTCCTTTCGTTAAGGTCGTTGGGATTTGCGGGCTCGCCAACCTCTACGTTAAAGGACAAATCGTTGGCTGGTGTCTGGACGTCCAACACGCCTATCGAGCCGTTTCTGGCTATGAGATTAACGTAATTACCCTTCACCAGCGAAGTTGCAGGGTCATTCATCAGCAAAGAGCCGTAGGCGTCGAGGTTCACATAGCCATCGCTAGTGGTCACGCTGTCTACGATCAGATCACCGGTGAGTTGGTTGACAAAGACGTCGCCGGAGGTAGTGCCAGCGCTAAGGACGCCGCCAGGCCTCACGTTGGTCTGGATCGATTGGCTGCCGCTGCCTATTCCGGTGGCGGCGGCCAGGTCGACCGCACTTGTAGCGGTGATCAGCGCAGTATCGGACTGCTGGCTGATCGAACCGGAGTTGGAGGTAATCGCCACGCTGCCGGACCGGTTGGTGACATTGTTGCCCAGCATGACGTTGCCCTCGGACCAAACGTTGATGGAGCCCTCGCTCTGGCCGATGAACTCGATACCGACATCGTAGTCGGCCTTCAGTGAGTGAGTACGTATGATCTTGTCTACGTTGTACCGGTAGACCTTTGTGTAATTGGTGGAATCGATACAGAGCGTCCACCAGTTGCAGTCGGTCCATGAATCGACGATGTAATCTGTCTCACCAAGCGATATCGGGGGGTCGGACTCTGTGTAGCTATAGGCGCCCGCACCGTCAGTCGTGTAATATTCGCTGGCATCGAGATTGGAACTGCTAAGATCAGTCGGACCTTCAAGAAGTATGCTCGGCGTCTCGCCGCTGGCGATCTCGATAAGGCCGATGAGGTTCTGACTGTAGTAGAGGAGCGTGGACTCGCTTCCGGTCACGACCCCAGAAGCCCACGAGTAGCGGGAGCCGGTCCGTGGGTTGTAGGCTGTCGTTCTGGTATTGAGTAGCGAAGAATCGCTTACGGGCGAGAGATTATAAACGAAATTTCCGTCCGTATCCTTTGTCGCAGTGGCGGTTTCCTTGATGATGTTACCGTTAGCACGATCATAGGTGTAGACGGTGCGGTAAAGCTGCATCTCAGGATTAGCGGCTTCGGTCACATGCACATCTGTGATGCTGATGACTCCCTCTGTCCCCCTGCCTGCATCCAAGCCGTTAATCATCAGATCCATACCCGTTTCATTCCGGATGTCGATCCTTCCGTACCCGTCGAGAGCCCGCAGGTTACCTGCGGCCTCGACCGTCACCGTCTTGGAGCCGAAGCTGGTCTCATAGGCCTTCGCCGTGTTTATGACCTGTCCAAAGATATCGATGTAGCCGCCAAGAACTTGGACACCAGAGACCTCAAGGCGCTTCTCAAGTGCATTGTAAGTGACGGTTATGTCGGCAACCTCTTGCCAACCAGGATTTCCAGTATAACCAGTACCACTAACTGCGTAGAGACCGGTGCCGCCATGGGCTGCGTAGTCGGTGTCGGCTTGGGTGAAATCGGTGGTAAAAGAGCCACCGACGTTTACCTGAATAGTGTTGGGAATCCTGACGCTCCAGTCAGCATAGCCACTCTGGACAGTGCCGTTGAGGTTCAGGTAGCGGCCGGCCATGAAAATACTGCCGTTTGCTGTCAAACTTCCGGCGTGCTTGGTTTGGTCTCCAAAAATTTCACTGGCCTCCCCCGCCACGTGCCTGAAACCGTCTACGTAACTCTGAATGATATCGCCGTTCTTTGTCCCTATCTGGATGGTTCCCGCATTGACGTCGCCGCTTATAAGGATCCCACCCGCCTCGCTATCGATACTGAAGAGGCCTCGAAGATTGTTGGCGTCACCGTTGAGCATAATGTCTGGCGCGGGGCCGTTGTAGGTGGCGAACTTGGTCGCGTAGTCGGGGGCCGTGTCATCCAGGGATGGCTTGGGACCGAGGGGATCGTAGTGACTGGTTATGAGTATCTCTGGGTCGGCGGAGTTATCCGTCGTGAATACCTGCATGGAATCGGTCTGTCCCTTGATCTTGTTCAGCGCGTTTATCTGATCATTGTTACCGACCTCCAGGCCGTTAAGGGTGACCTTGCCGCCTTCGTCAGCAGGTATGTTCAGCGCTCCAATATCGAGGTAGTCGCGGCTGTAGTTTGTGATCTCGATCTTGGCATAGCCCTCGCCCTTCAGGGTGCCGCTGCCTACCAGGGAATCAGCCCGGACGTTTACGTCGCCAACCTTGGCCTCCATGTTCGGTAGGATGTGCATGTTGGCGGTAATGCCCTCGGCCGGGTCGCGGCTCAAGTAACCGTCTTCACCTACGTTTAGCGCCATCGCCGTTGCAATATCGTCTCGCTGGGTGTTGAAGTTGGTTATGTCCTGATCGTAGCCGTCGACGATCGATTGATTTGTCGAAATGGTTAGGTCACTGGTCTCGATAGTCTGGGTGTGCCCGTCGTATTGGCCAAAAAAGTCATTAAGCTCATTGTAAGCGGTTTCGGCGTCAGCAATAACTCCAGCTGCGGCTCCGTCAGTAACAGCAGTTTGCCAGGTGTCGTATCTTGCCTGCCTTTCAACGTAGTAATCCACACCACTGTAATCGGCAGGGTCGTAAAGCCCCAGTTGCGAATCTTCAGCGCTGGTCTTCACGGTGACCGCGGTATCGTAGGCCTGAACCGCAGGGTCGGCTGCCTTGGTGTTTGTGGTATCAGTGATCTTAGTGTCCAGATTGTCGCGCCGGGCTTCCGCAAGAGAATAAGGGCTCGGACCAGCCTTACTCGCCGCTCCGCCGTCGGGGTTGGCGATCGCCATCTCTGCAAGCTTCTTCTCCAGAAAGGCGATCTCATTATCGAGAGCCGCAACCTGTACTGGCTCGCCGTCATACTGCGCCTTCCTGCTGCGAAGCCAGGCGATGCGGTCGGTAATGAACTTGTCCACCGGTATACCGCTCTCATACCCAAAGTCTGCAAGGTAGTCACTGGCGGCGTCATTTGCGGTGATGAGACCCTCCGCGTCAATGGTGATGGATTTGATGTTCATCACGCCCGCCCTCGCGGTGCCGTCGACCTGTACCGTTGTCGATCCGCCGGTGGTCTTCTCTCCTACAACAGGGATATCGAAAGAGACGTCGTCACCCCCGAAGAGGTTTGAGATGCCGCTAACGACCGCGCCAGCCGTTTCACGGTAAATATCCTTACCGACACCAGCAATATTTGCGTTGAGACTTCCCCTCTCAGCAAAAAGGTTGATATCGTGCGCCGCGGAGACGTCCGCGCCGGCATGAATATTTATGATTGCATCTCCCGTGACAATAGCATCGGCCTTGGGTTTGGTTGAAACCGGGAAGGCCGTCTTGTTCCACAGATCGGTCTGGGCTTTTACGTTGATGTTGTTGGAAGAACCTGCTTCAAGATTTACGTCGTTCATCGCAAGGAGGTAGGACAGCTGCCCCACCTCTATCGAGTTGTCGGCGTTGTAGCGCGAAACCGATTTGCCCGAGGGCGCCCCGGCGAGACCATAGGCATCGGCCGAAGACTGAGTGTTGATTGTTCCAGTGCCATACACCTGAATATCCAGATTTTCCTCGGCCATGAGGGTGGCGCCGTCGCCGACAACCACGCTGGCGTCGATCTGGTCGGCGGTGATGTGAGACTGTGCGTCCGCAACCGAGATGAGACCGCCGGAGTCGAGCTTCACCTTGTCATAGGCGACAACATCGTTGGTCGCTTTAACATTGAAGCTGTCCGGCGAGGCTCCGACGTTTTGCAGCAGCTGTGTTCCGTTGCCCACGTTAACACTCGTGATGTTTATAATGTCCGTCTCGCTTCTGGCAGCCGGAGCGTCGATCACGCCACCCGAGCCTGACTGCACGTTCCAGCTAGGTCCAGTGGGTTTGAGGACATTGTTGCTGGTGCTTAGCACAATCGCGTCGGCTTTTACGTAGGTTCCAGCAGTCCCCGCCTGCACCGTCGAATTGGAAACATTGTTGGCGAAGGCACCGCTGGCTCCTACTATCGCCGCATTGATGCTGTTAACCGTGCTGTCAAATGTGGAGGTATGATCGGCATCGACATTAAAGGTTGCCACATCAATACCGCGAGCATCTGTGCCGCTGCCGATGGTGGCGCTTGTGAGCGAGGTTGTGTTGGTCTTTGCGATAGCTGCCTGCCCAGAAATCACCCCGCCGCTGCCAGCAACTGAATCCGCATAGTTCTCATCTGTCCCGGTAGCCTGAACAGTTAAGCTCGTGCCGGAGACGGCGACGTTGTTCCCAAGAGAGGCCTTGGTAGTGGCATCGGAGTTAGCGTCCGCGACGTTCGCTCCAATAGCCAGAAAACCGACATTGAGGCCGGTGGCGTCGGCAGTTTGCTTGGAGTCTGAAGAAGCTACAACGGAAGTTGCTCCGGTCGTGGTTATCGTGCTGCCATCATTCACTGAAGCGGTCACACTGCTTTCGTCCTCCGCCGTACTGCTGGTTGCACTAACACCGAGCAGCAAACCGCCGCTTGCACCCACGGCATCAGCATCCGCTGACGGAACGGAAGAAGCCAGTTTTTTACTTGCGGCAACATTCAAACTACCAGCATTTATAGTGTTGTTGCTTCCAAGCGAAGCAGTAACCGGCGGACTGACACTTGCTTTAGCGGTAGAGGCTCCCACACTACCCACAACGGAGATCGCTACGGCACCTGAAACTGCCTTAGCCTGCGGTGTCGCCTCGGCATTAACCTTCATCTCGCCATCCAGATTCACGGTATTATTGGAACCGGTAGAAGCTCCAACCACAGAATCGTTAGCTGCGGTCGCTACAGCGCCGCTACCGGAGTAGATGCCCGCTGCCCCTGCAAGAGAGTTGGAGATGACAGCGTCCTCACTGGTGGCTTCCACTGTGAGGGTACCCGCGTTCACGCCATTATTGCCAACTTCCACATTTGCGCCGGTGTACGCACTAACGCTGCCGGTCGCCTTGGCGTGTGAAAGTGAGCCACCAACTGCTCCTGCGCCGCCTGCGGCACCAACAGCGTTGGAGGTGAGGGAGATCTCTTCACGCGCGTCTACAACGACATGGTCAGCGCTATCGATTGCCACGCCATCCTCTAGGGAAGCCTTTGTAGTGTTGTTAGAGTCGAGGTAAGCAACGGCTGCGCCTATACCGATGTAGCCAGCGGCAGCACCGTAAGCTGTTATCTTGGAACCTTCTGCGTCCACATCTTCAGTATCTGCGTTGACAGCCACATCACCCACGGCATCGACAACAGTACCGGCACCGATGAACGCTTCGGTGGTGGACTTTTTGATCCCGATCCCAACGGCTCCACCAACGCCTGCGACCCCACCGACAGCCAAACCGCCAGTAACGATCTCGATTTTTGTCTTGTCCACCGCCGATACGTTTACGTCCCTACCTGCATCAATAATGGAACCTGCACCAATGGAAGCTTGAGTCTTGTCAGCTGCGGTGGTCGCATCGATATCAGAGGCAACTTCTACGCTTCCGCTTTTTGTTGAGACATCAGTCTTTATGCCCTGTACATGCTCAGAATCTCCTAGTTCTCTGGAGACGTTATCCTGGCTCGCCTGTTTATTGATATACGCTGAGGTGCTGTTACCACTCTCTTCATCGTTTATCGTCTTCTGGGAATCGGTGTCGAGCGCCGAACCGATGGTGACGAGCGAAACGGCCCCGCCGACCCCCACGACTCCGGTGAGAGACGCAGCTATAGTGTTCGAACTGACATCCTTGGTAGAATCGGCCAAGACAGTTACATCCCGTCCTGCGTCTACTGTGACGGAGTTGCCTAGATACGCCGTGGTGGTGTTCTTAACAATGTTGATATCCGCTGTCCCGCCAAAACCGGCGATGCCGATAGCTGCAGTTCCAGCGCCACCATCAATGACAACGTTATCTTTCGCTTCAACGATCACATCCTGCGCTGCCCCAGTGAGGTTCTGGTTCACCTTTGCGCCATTGCCTATATAGGCGACGGTTGCAGAGCTGACGACCTTGGCGGAGACAGCTCCGGCAACACCCACACCACCACCTGCAGCCGCGCCAGTAACAGAAACTATCTTTTCGGTAGAATCAGCTTTGACCTTGGTAATTCCCCCAGCATCCAACTCTGCTGCGCCATCCTCGACATAAGCCTTGGTGGTATTATCGATCACACCGACGGAGACCCCGCCGCTCACAGCGGTAATACCGCCAGCACCAGCAACCGTTGTTATCAACAGATCGGTGTCTTCCTCAGCGTTAATCCCGAGATCACCGGTGGCATAAATATCGGCACCACCGCCAACCGAGGCGATCGTCTCGTTGGTCACAACCTGTACGCCCGCTGCGGCACCAACGCC
>MAXT01000417.1:13425-15027 GCA_001751225.1 Desulfuromonadales bacterium C00003107
TGTCCATTGAACCGCTGACTGCGGCGGCACCAGCACCAGCGATAGTCCCAGCAACCTGCACCATAAAGGTGTTGTCAGCGGCCTTGAGGCGCACGTCGCCGACATCTGCAGGATTAGCGTTTATGGTTGTGTTGTCGCCTATAGCAGCTTCAGTCTCGGTGGTGATGACATTGGTCGAGAAGGACCCTGTCACAGCGGCTGCACCCGCACCCGCTACGCCGATAGTTGTGGAGATAACTTTCTCATTTGAGACTGCAGCGATAGAGAGGCCCTGTGCAGTCTCAACATTCTTCGCGCCCATCCCTGTGGTTACTACAGCATCACCCTCCGGGTCATCCTTGGGCGGCACACCGGTGTTGACCTGGGAATCGGCTCCCGCGTTTTCGCCATCCCCTTCAGCCGTTACGCTGAAAACAGCCTGGCCACTAATGTTGCCATCGGCCACGCCGTCGTTATCCACGTCAACATCACCACTTTCGCCAACTGGTGCATCAGGCAACACGGTCGGGTTGTTCACATCGACCGTACCGGTGTAGCTGTCCATTGTCGCCAGGGAGTTGCCTCTGGCGTTTACCGTAGAGTTGTCCGCCACAAAAGCGCGGGTCTGATTGGAGATGACGTTGGCCCCTACGTTGACACCCACACCGGCAGCGCCGGCACCGTTACCCACGGCGGAGACTGCGACTATGAGCGTATCGTCCGTAGCAGAGACATCGACGTTACCGTCGGAATCGACAACAGCACCGAGCACGTCAAAGTCATCATTGAGATCGTCGCCTATGGCAGCTTGGGTCTTATTTGCGGCCACATTCGCAGAAACCACGGCACCCACTGCCGCAGCGCCAGCGCCCCTGATGGAGATGCCGCCGGAAATGAGGTTTTCAACGGAAGTGGCTTTTACGCTCACCGAATCTTGTGCCGCAACGTCCGCGCCGCTAGAGATGTAGGCTTTGGTATCCTTTTCGAGAACGTTTGTCCCCAACACACCGCCCACTGCAGCCGCGCCCGCGCCACTGCCGGAACCGGCCATGGTAGCTATGTTACTTGAGCTGTCAGCTGAAACTGAAACTTCATCGCCAACGGAGTTTTGGTTGATATCAGCATCACCGATAAAAGCATCGGTATCGGAGGAGATCACGTTAACTACAACGGAACCACTAACCGCAGCGGCACCCGCACCAGAGCCGGTGACACCAACGTTGAAGACGTTTTCGGAGGTATCGGCATCCACGGATATCAGGCCGTCAGCGTCCACCCTTGCGTTGTCGGCAATATAGGCACCCGCCGAGTCGTGCAGCAACACCACACCAAGGGACCCTGCAACACCAGCAGCGCCGCCGCCAGCACCAGCACCGGAGAACATGATTGCGAGGCTCTTGTCTTCGGCTTTAACCTTGACATCGCCACCAGCGTTAACCTGCGCGCCACTGTCGATGTAGGCGCTGGTATTCATCACGGGCACATTGTTCGGGTCGTCGCTAAGGCTGTCGCTTACCGCCAGTTTAGAAGAGTAGCTATCCAGCGTATTCGCCGTCTCTATCGACCTGTTAGAGGAGCCGAGCATGTTGTTGCCCTCTCCGTCTACTACCGAGCTCTTGGTCG
>MAXT01000417.1:15052-15590 GCA_001751225.1 Desulfuromonadales bacterium C00003107
CGGGAACAATGTTGCCGTTGGCATCCAGTGGGTTGCCGTCGGCGTCACGCTTCTCCTGGGAGACTTCCATGCCACCTTTCGACTCGCCATCAAAGAGAGAGCCCACAGAGATGACCCCGAAGGCACCGGCTACACCTGCGGCCCCGCCGCCGGCTCCGGCAAAGGTCACGGAGTTGACGTACTTCTCGGAGGAAGCATCAACAATCACGTCTTTCTCAGCATCAACCTGCGCGTTCTTGCCTATGTAAGCCTCGGTGGTGTTGAGTGCCACCGTCACATCGGCAGTGCCACCTACGCCAGCGGCTCCGCCGCCCGCACCAGCGCCGCCCACACCGACAGTGATTATTCTATCAGTGGCCTTGACCTCCACGGATTGGTTCACGTCGTCAATAGCTGCGCCTTGATTGACCTTGGCGTTATCGCCGATCCCAGCTTCAGTGTGGGAAACAACCACCTTGACCCCCACGGCCCCAGCGACTCCGGCTGAGCCACCGCCCGCACCGGCTACAGTGACGGTGTTGACGTTCTCGGTGGAGTC
>MAXT01000418.1 GCA_001751225.1 Desulfuromonadales bacterium C00003107
TGTTCTTATTTTAGGCCTTTCGGCTTGCAGCAATGTCTATTACCAGGCCATGGAATCGGTTGGCGTGCACAAGCGGGAGATCATGGTGGATCGCGTCGAGGAAGCGCGCGACAGCCAGAAAGAGGCGAAAGAGGAGTTTTTGACGGCCCTCGAACAGTTCAAGAGCGTCGTCGATTTTCAGGGTGGTATTCTGGAAAAGGAATATAACCGCCTCAACGATACCTTGCAGAGAGTCGAGGATGAGGCCGATGAGGTGCACGAGCGCATCGCCGCCGTAGAGGATGTTTCTAAGGCTCTGTTCAAGGAGTGGCGGGCCGAGATCGATCAATACAACAGCGAGACACTGCGAAGCTCGAGTCGTCGTAAATACGACGCTGCCCAAAGTAGGTACGCGGGGCTGATGCAGGCCATGAAAAGGGCCGAATCTAGGTTGGAACCGGCCCTGATTCCTCTGCGTGATCAGGTGCTGTTCCTGAAGCACAATCTGAACGCCAGAGCGATTGCCGGATTGAGCAGCGAGGTCGTCACCGTTCAGACCAACGTCGATAATCTGGTTCGTGACATGGAGCTGGCCATTGCCCAGGCGGATGCATTTATCGCCAGCCTTGAGGAATAACTTCCGCCAGCTAGTTTGATTATTCTGAATCAATGGGATCAAGTTTTGCTTGATTCCATTTTTTGTCTAAAAAGAACCTGCCTAGAATTCGTGCTCCTAATAACTACTAGGCTTTGGTTACAGACCCACCTGAAATTGACATTGATCAAGGTAGCTCCTACCCTTTATTTTGTATCTTTAAATCACAAATCGATCTGTTTCCCAAAATATAACGACTCTACTCGGTCGGACTGCCTCAAAGGGAGAAATTATGGAGACTGCAGTAAACGTTAAACCATCGCTGGCTATTGCGATTCTCAAGAGCGGACTTGACGTTAACGTGCCCATGTTCCTCTGGGGACCGCCCGGCATCGGCAAATCCCAAATCGTGGCCCAGGTCGCCGCCGAGATGAACCTGCCTCTGATAGATATCCGCGCGGTGCTGCTGGATCCTGTGGATCTGCGCGGTGTGCCGTCGGTAGAAAACGGCACCACCCGCTGGAATCCACCGAACTTTCTGCCCTCGGAAGGGGAAGGCTTACTGTTCCTTGACGAACTTTCCCAGGCGCCTGATTCGGTACAGAGTTCATTGCTGCAGCTTGTCTTAGACCGCAAACTTGGCGAATATTCCTTGCCGGATGGGTGGAGAATTCTGGCGGCGGGCAACCGGGTAACCGACGGTACCTTCAGCCGCAAGATCAGCAAGGCGCTGGGTTCCCGTTTTGCGACTCACCTGGAGCTGGCTGCCGATCTGGATGAGTGGTGCGCCTGGGCTGTTAATAATAACGTGCCATCCGAAATTATCGGCTTCTTGCGCCTGCGGCCCGATCTGCTGCATCATTTTGATCCCAAGGCGCAGGGCAATTCCTTTCCCTGCCCACGGGTTTGGGCCAGTATCGGTCGGTTTATGGGCAAGTTGCCCTTCGAGGCGGAACTACCCTTTTTCGCCGGGGCCCTGGGGTTCGGCGCAGCCGCTGAATTCACCTCCTTCCTGCAAATATATCGTGACCTGCCCGACATCGAATCGATCATGCTCGATCCGGATAAATCGGACGTTCCCGATGAGCCGTCGGTGCTCTACGCTCTTTGCGGGGCCATGAGTCGCAAGATAACTACAGACAACGCTGGTCAGGCCTTTCGCTACATGAAGCGGCTGCCTTCCGAATTCCAGGTCGTCTGGTTGCGCGATGCACTGCAAGCCGAACCCAAGCTGGCGACCTCCAAAGAGTTCAGCCGCTGGGCCAAAGAAAATGGCGACCTGCTGCTTTGATCGGCTAAAGATGGCAGCCCTCTGCAATCTTCTCGACAATGTCTGCAGCGGGCACTATCCACACTCTTGAACTAGCCCATCTGGGAAGGCAAAGCGATGAAAAAATCCTCAAAGCTGGCAAAAGCGATTGCAAGGACGGTGCTGGATCACCCGTTTTTTGCTACCCTGCTGCTTCGCATGCGGTTGCGTGAGGATAAGGAGATAAAAACCGCCTGCACTGACGGAAAGCAAATTCGCTATAATCCCGATTTTATCAACGCGCTGCAGATCGATCAGATTGTTTTTGTGCTCGCCCATCTGGTCATGCATGTCGCTCACTTCCATCCTCTTAGACGTAGCGCCCGTAATCTGGGTAGATTCAATAAGGCCGGCGATTATGCCATCAATGGCATCCTCAAAGAAGCCGGTCTCAGTATGTTGCCCAAAGCCTTGTACCATAAAGACTTCAGTAACTTGGCCGCGGAACAAATTTACAATCGATTACCTGATGGGTCCGGTGACGATGATTGTGAAGTCGAAAGAAATGACGACCTTGAGGATGGAGATCCTGGCGGTTGCGGCGGCTTTGAAGATGCCAAGGACGAGTACGGCAAGCCGCTAACCAAAGCGGACAGGGATCGGGAAGAAGCTGAAGTAACCGTTGCCATTCAACAAGCCGCGCAAGCGGCTAAAGCCCAAGGGAAGTTGCCCGGCTCCCTTGCACGGCTGGTGAATGAACTGGTTCACCCCATTCTTGACTGGCGCGAAATGTTGAGGTCCTTCATCGATCATACGGCCCGCAACGACTATTCGTGGAACCAACCCAACCGACGTCACATCGCCGACGGGATCTACCTGCCCAGCTTTCGCTCTAACGGAATGAAGCCTCTCGTCCTGGCCATAGATACGTCCGGCTCCATCACGCAAAAAGAGTTAAACCAGTTTCAGGCAGAGTTGAACGACATCCTGCTGAACTATCCGGCCACCGTGAGTGTCGTTTATTGCGACTGTGAGATATCCGCTACCGAGACTATTACGCCGGATGAATATCCTGTGGACCTGAAAGTTACAGGGCATGGTGGCACTGACTTGTGTCCGCCTTTTGACTGGGCGATAACAAATGTGCCCAATGCCGGTTGCTTGATTTATCTGACCGACCTTCAGGGTAAGAGTCCGGAAGCGGATCCCGGTATCCCCACGTTGTGGATCAGTACCACAAAAGACCTCGATTTGCCGCAGGTCTTCCAGCCGAAATTTGGGTTGATAGCTACCTTGGAATTGCAGCAGGGTTGTTCGGAGGAATAGTTTTGAAGGTTGGATTTTAAGACCGACGGGTCGCGTCAGACGCCCTACTTTTTGTCCAGGCGGCAACAAAAAGGAAGCAAAAAGTGCCTTGTCACTGCGTGGGGCATTGCTGGCGCGTAGGGGAGGAGAAGACTAACGAGCATTGGGCCGCGCCGCAGCGTCGGCAGTTTCTTTGCCGCTTCCTATCTTCCGACAGGTGTTGCTGAGACGATCAGTCCGCTTCTCTGTCGCAAGGGAGGTCGCAGTTGTTGTTGGGTGTAAAACCAATAGCGCATATGCAACATCGCTACGTTATTCTCTGCCGCTCCCTGCTTGCAGGCTGTTTCAATAGCAGGAGGGCTGACGACGAAGCGGATTCGCGTTAATTGTGCTCCGTTGGGAGATTG
>MAXT01000419.1:0-3388 GCA_001751225.1 Desulfuromonadales bacterium C00003107
CTCATAGGTCGTGCTAAACTCGACGAGATAACCCGCTCGATCCTCATTCATGTTGAAAAACATAGTGAAATCTGAAACTCGTCCCGCCTGCTGCATATTATGCGTCACAATGACGATCGTATAGCTCACAACGAGTTCTCGGATCAGTTCTTCGATACGTAACGTTGCGATCGGGTCCAGAGAAGAAGCTGGTTCATCCATCAGGATCACCTCGGGTTCAACTGCCAGAGCACGAGCAATACATAGACGCTGCTGCTGACCACCCGATAGAGCCAACCCTGATTTGTGCATATGGTCTTTAACTTCATCCCAAAGGACCGCGTCGCGTAAACTCCGCTCGACAATCTCATCCAACTTCGCGCGATCCCGAAGACCGTGAGCCCGTGGTCCATAAGCAATGTTGTCAAATATCGTTTTGGGGAATGGGTTAGGTCGTTGGAAGACCATACCAACCCGCTTACGTAGATTCACGACATCCATCTCAAAAAGAGACACATCATCCATATAGAGTTCACCCTTTGTATGGACATCCGGAATGAGTTCATTCATACGGTTAAATGACCGTAGAAAGGTGCTTTTACCACAACCCGATGGACCAATAATCGCCGTGACCTTTTTTTCGGGGATCTCGATGTTGATATCATGCAATGCTTCGAAATCCCCATAAAAGAAACTGTAGTCCGTGACTTTTATCTTCGCTCGATGATTCGATTCCATGGTCTTATCTCATCCTTCCCATGGCACGTGCAGAAACGCGCTGCGAGATGACATTAATGATCAAGTTCAGAAGAACGATACTTACAATGAGAACAGCCGCGGTGCCCATCGCCTTCTCAAAAGCCCGGGTCTCAGAGGCCAGCATGTAAACGTGTAGAGCCATCGACCTACCGGAGGAAAGCAGATTTCGAGGCAGGCGATAGCTTCCACCGAGCGTAACCCAGAATATCGCTGTTTCAGCAACGATCCTGCCCACACTCAGCACGATGCCAGTCATGATGCCGGACATCGCTGCAGGAAGCACTACACTTATATTTGTCTGCAGCTTATTCGCGCCCAATGCAAAGCTGCCCTCGCGGTAGGATCGCGGCACAGCCAATAGGGCTTCCTCGGAAGTACGAATGATGACTGGCAAAATAAGACATGCGCCGCTCAAACCCGCCGCCAGTAGGGAAAATTTGAGCTTCATGAACGAGACAAACAAAGCAAATCCAAAGAGACCAAAGATGATGGAGGGAACTCCCGCCAGGACCTCAACGCCTGTCCGTGCGATAACGATGAGCCGAGCGATGAAGCGGCTCTCACGTTCCACATCACCAGCATATTCGACCAGATAAACGGCGGTGCCCACCCCTAAAGGCGTGGCAATGGTGATCGTCAAGACGACAAGGTAGAGGGTCGTTACGATAGTTGTAGACATGCCTCCTTCACCCGATACCCCTCCAGCCGGACGGGTGGTGAGGAACTCCAGGTCAATCACTTTCACCCCCTGTACCATCACATATCCGATGATCCAAATCGAAGCCGCTACAGCCAGCAATCCTGCCAACCATATCAGCCCGAAGAAGAATCTTTGAGAAAGCTTGCGCCTAGCGAGATTCGAAGAAATCCCTCTGGGCAAATCAGTTTCTACTTGTGATTCGACGATACTTGAGGAGAACTCTGTAGCCTTCACGTTGTCATCATATCTCTTATCAAGAAGCGAGCCAGCCAGTTTGTCAGCAGGATCATCAGGAACAAGAGGAGACCGGTGAAGAACAGGGCACTTCGATGCGCTCCAGCAGCATAGTTGATCTCTACGGCGATGTTTCCCGTCAACGTCCGGGCGGTATTTAGGAATAGGGTAAGAGGATTATCAGTCAACGGCTTAGGGATGGCGATGGAATTGCCGATGACCATGATCATAGCCATCGTCTCCCCTAAGGCGCGGCCAACTCCCAAGACGACAGCCGCGATGATCCCCGATCGCGCCGCCGGCAACATCACATTACTGATGGTTTGCCAATGGGTGGCACCCATAGCCAATGACCCTTCCTTATAAGAACGAGGGACAGCCCGCAGTGCATCTTCAGCGATATTCGTCACCGTAGGGATGATCATTACCGCCAGAATGATGGAAGCATTGAGCAGACCAAATCCCGTGTTCCGTGGAATATCAATCTCCCGAATGAGGGGAGCTAAAACAACCATCCCGAAGAGTCCATATACCACGGAAGGGATTCCCGCCAGGAGCTCAACAGCAGGTCGGACGAACTCTCGCACCGCCCGGGGGGCTACTTCGGCTAAAAGGATGGCCGTAAATATGGAAAGAGGCACACCTAAAATCACTGCGCCAAAGGTCGCCAAAATGGATCCCGCAATCATAGGCATAAGCCCAAATTGGCCTTTATCGGTGCCGATGATCGAACCTGGCCGCCAAATTGTCCCGAGAAGCATGTTGTCCAGACCGATCTCGTTAATAGCTTCTGTTGATTCAACGAAGGTGAAGAGTATGATCAGTCCAACGACAATGATGGCGCTTAACGCAGAAGCCATTAAGATGTATCGACTTGTGCGGTTGAGAAAGTTACGTTGACCCTGTGTTTCTTCGAAGTGCCAGGAGTAGCGCATGAGCACATAGAGTATGATGCCAGGTACAAGTCCACCCACGATGATCTTCGCCGCTCCGGCCAGCAAAATCTTTATTATTTCAGTTAGTGGGACAACACTCTCCCCGGCGAAGATCTCAGTCGAGACATCGAAGAGGACGTTTACCGCATAGACTATTCCGAGCATAATTAATACAAGCATCACACCAGAACGAGCCCAATTCTCCATCCTCCATAAGCCCCAAACCAAGACCAGACCAACCACCAGGATGATCGCCGCCGCCAATCCAAGTTGGAGGTTGGACAAGGATTGTTCCTCGACCGATTGAACGTAGAAGTACCCTCTCGCCACTATGCTTAACGTCGATATGAGCAATATTGGAACGGCGATGAACGTAATCATCCATGGACGTCGTTGCTTCGCCCTTGCGCCTGTCTCACGTCCGTTTTCAGACGTTAAATCCATGACGCTCTCCTAGATTATTAAATGGACAAGGAGGAAGCACGAGTAACATGCCTCCTCCATATTGATTCCCGATCTCATTTGATGGGAATGTAGTCTTCAGCAACGATCTCCTGCCCTAAACTGCTCAGCACGTAGCTGAGGAATTGAGTTGCCAGGTTGCCAGGAACCCCGTTGGTGAGCATATTCAACGGACGGAAGATCGTGTAGGAGCCGTTCGCCACGTTCGCTACGGCGGGTGCAACGCCGTCAATGGGAACGCCGCTTACACTGTCATCGAGAAAACCGAAGGACAGGTAGCCAATCGTGTTTGGTGTCGTGGCCACCGTTGTTCGAACTT
>MAXT01000419.1:3488-10306 GCA_001751225.1 Desulfuromonadales bacterium C00003107
CGTGGCCACCGTTGTTCGAACTTGCCCATTGGATTGTTGCAGTAGCGCATATTCGGTGATGACCTTCTCTGTGTCACCTGCTTCCATCACTAAATCTTCAAACGCCGCTCGAGTGCCCGAACCCTCTTCTCGTGAGACCACGATGATCTCGGCGTCAGGACCACCGACTTCGGAGAAGTTGGTGATATCGCCAGCGAAGATATCCTTCACCTGCTCCACGCTGAGGGTAGGAACTTGTGTATCAGCGTGAGTAACGATGGCGATGCCGTCGTAAGCGATGGTAAACACCTGCAAGCTCGAGAACTTCTCGAACTCGGAGCCTTTCACGTTCCGCGAGGCGTTGCCGATATCGACGGTGCCTTCACCCGCAGAGGTGACGCCCACGCTGGATCCGCCGCCCTGGATCTCGATGACAAGATCAGGGTTTATAGCCATGAAGGCTTCAGCCAGAGATTCGGCTAGCGGCTGCACTGTTGTCGAACCAGCAAGCTGGATCTGCCCAGAAACATCCGTGGGTGGGGTGTAGGAAACGGGGATGTAGTCTTCTGCCACAATCATCTGCCCCTCATCGCCAATAATGAAGTCAATGAAGGCTTGGGTTATTTCATTCGGTGGGCCATTAGTGAGCATGTTCAAGGGACGGAAAATTGAATAGCTGCCACTCTTCACATTCAGTACGATGGGCAACGCGCCGTCTATGGCCAGGGGATGTGTTGAGTCATCCAAGAAGCCGAAGGACAGGTAGCCAATCGTGTTTGGTGTCGTGGCCACCGTTGTTCGAACTTGCCCATTGGACTGTTGCAGTAGCGCATGTTCGGTGATGACCTTCTCTGTGTCACCTTCTTCCATCACCAGGTCTTCGAAGGCCGCCCGTGTTCCGGATCCCTCCTCACGGGAAACGACGATGATCTCGGCATCGGGACCACCGACTTCAGAGAAGTTGGTGATGTCACCAGCGAAGATGTCCTTCACCTGTTCTACGTTTACTGAGGAGAGCTCCATGTCCGGATGGGTGACAATTGCGATCCCGTCGAAGGCGATGGTGAAAACCTCCAGATCAGGAAACTCCTCGAATTCTGAATCCTTTACCCCGCGCGATGCATTACCAATATCGACGGTGCCCTCACCAGCAGAGGTCACGCCAACACTGGATCCACCGCCCTGGATCTCGATTACCAGGTCGTGATTGAGCGCCATAAAGGCCTCGGCCAGCGCCTCAGCTAGAGGCTGCACTGTAGTAGAGCCAGCCAACTGCAGTTGCCCCGAGAGACCCGGTACAGGTTCGGGTGCAGCCGGCTCTTCAGTGGCTGCTCCTCCACAGGATGCGAGGACAAGACCCGACAGGACAAGCAGGGTCATCCATCTGTACGCCCATTGTCCCTTAATCACTTTCTTTCTCATTTTTATCCTCCATTAATAGGGTTGTGAGATTTCACACAAACCACTTTACGACCGAATCGTTAACCCAAAATCAAGGATGTATTAAGGCTCTTTAATAAAAGAACTTCTGTATCCGATTCAACCCACTTCACCTTTCAAGCGAAATATGCTTGAAAAAGATTTCATCCTGAGTTGACTAAAAGAAACGGAAATATCGTCAATCTATTGTGGAGAGAGAGGGAAACCTAATAAGTGGAAGATACTATTACAAGACATATATAACATTCAACCTGTGAAACTTAAAACGGAGACTATTAGCTCTTTCATGACTTATGATTTTCAATCCATCCCTTAACCAGTCCTTCAATTTGATCTCGGATTTCACGAAATTTCTCCATCTTCTCCTCATCAGAACCTTCGAACGCTGTCGGATCTTCAAGATCCCAATGCAACCGCTGGCCCATACCTGAAAAGACTGCCGGACATCTCTCCTCAGCCACCGCACATACCGTGATCAAATATCCAAACTGGACTATAAACATGTAATCACTCAGGGGTTTTGCGTAATGCCCATCTAGGTCAAAGCCGATCTCTTCCATCACGCGTCTCGTGTACGGATTGATTTCCACCGGCTCCAGCCCAGCGCTGTGAGCTTCAAAATGGTCTCCTCATAGTGCCAAGGAAAGCTTCCCCCATCTGGCTTCTTGCCGAGTTCCCAGTGCACAAGAAAAGGACTCTCGTCATTTTCATCTACACTCTCCTTTCTCATACAACAACGTAGATTTATAAATTTTTCCCTTGTCATCTTTCCTGACCACATCAGCGAACAACCTGATTTATTTTTAATTAGGCAGTCATGAATTTACCTGCTTCTTGATCGTTTCGTACTTTCTTTGGAGTTGTCTTGCCATGGTACGCTGAGCGTTATTGTTACAATCAGCCCGCGTTTTGTATTACTTCAAGGTATCCATACTGGAAAGGTGGTGCCAATGAAATCACCCCAAGCTTGCGAATTAATTCCCTTGGGAAGGGATATTCACCAATGGTATATGTTTAAAAGATTCGAGCCTCGGTGGTCAATATCCAATCTATCATCCGGTCATCAACTTTCAAAGCGGTATCCGCATCATCTAACAGTGATGATGAACTTTGGATTGGATGGATCATCTTCAACTTTTTCTCGAAGCCAGCGAACATGGACGTCGACGGTTCTAAGGTTTACCTGACAATCGTTACCCCACACACGCGATAGAAGGTACTCACGGCTGAGGACAGCGCCGATATTGTGTATAAACGTGGCTAGAAGATTAAATTCTCTTGGGGATAATTGGATTTTCTTATCGCCTAAAAAGGCTTTTCTCACCACCAAATCGAGCCGTAAAGCGCCAGCATTCAACTCTGTCACGAGAGATGGAGATCCAATCTGTCGCTTTATATCCTGAATTCGATTGAAAACCCTTCCAAACCATGGAGGGATGATAATGGGGTCTTCCTCTCCGGTATTCAATCCAATGACAATATCTGCATCAGAATCCCACGTACTCAGCACAACAATCGGCACGTCTGGAGCCTTTTGCATACATCTACGAATATTCGATCCCCTCAACTTGGGCGAGGGTGTGTCGAGGATCATCAAGTTTGGATGCTTCGTGTTCTTCATCTCGACACCATCTATTTCGTCTTCCGCGGTGTACACTTCGAAACCTTCCGCGCGCAGGTTCATCGCCAGGGTTTCTCGCTTGGTCTTATCGTCTCCTATGACCAAAATTGAAGGCATGGGGACTCCATCCTTAAAAGTGAGACACTTCTTGGCAAACCTCTATCGCATCGGTACTTGCTCATCTTCGCAAGCACTATTTTCCGAATTTAACCTTCATCACCTCATGCCATACGAAGAAAGAATGCTCGGATCCTCACTCAAGCTTTACCCATCTACATCGCGTAGAAACACCCCCCCCCAATAAAAATCCTAGAGCGCTCCTCTGAGATCCCTGAGAATCGGGTTCTTTCGGTAGATGAACATTCTCATAACATGCCACTCTTAGATCTCGATACGGGCAGCTTGTTATTAGAAACGGTGGTCGCAGTCAAGTCGATGTCCATAGGATTATTCGGTATGACCGCGACCACCGGAGATTTCAACATCAATCATTCAATCACGAAACACCAGCTTCGAAACTTCTTTCTATCTTTGAACAACGCTATCTTAGGAGCCTTAAGAACAGTTTAAGAACTTATTAACCCACCTTAATATCTGAATCCGATTCCACCGACTTTAAACCTCAACAACTCAAGCAGAATCAAATCAAGACGAGCGCTTATAGATCCAACAATGACCAAATCAACTATCCCGAAGGCCACTGGGACTGCGTGACACTTCTTGAGTAACTCCGCAATGATGTCATAGACCTGAAGGGCGATTTCCTCAGCGGCAGAAGAGATTGATCTCATCGTTGAGGATATACGCAAACTAAAATTCTTCTCAGTGGGATTTCTTAATATTTACTTAACGCATGCACTGTAAAATCGACGGCGCACAGTGCTCAATTAATCAGACTTCATGATGACAACTAGCAAGAAACTGATTTAGGCTACATAAGTGTGTTTTGTGATGGACGCCACGGACGGAAGGATTCTTCAATAATAAATGTCACTTAGAGCGAGCCGGGGAACGGCGAAGAAATGGCAGCATGCAGGGACTTGTCATGCTGAATGAAGTGAAGCATCTCATTCTTTGAACTGAATTGTGCTCCTCGCCGTGAACGAGATTCTTCGTCGCTCTGCTCCTTAGAATGACATTGGCCAGGAAGGGCTCTGAATCAAACAATGTCATTCGAGGAAACTGGGAAACTGACGAGCTAAAAATGCCGAAGAGCCCCTGCAATCAGGTCGGTGTCATGGTTGAGTCAGGGGATCCTTAGGTCTGGGAGAGCCTGGATGTAAGGATAGGATTACCCGGTTGTGGGCGTAGGGAAAGCAGTACTTGTGGGAATAGGTGTGGGCGTCCGCCAGCGCCACCACCAAGAAGTCGGTGTGGGTCGCGGTGTCCGCGTGGGCGTCGGGGTTGGTGTCTTGAAGGGAGTTGGTGTGATGATGGCTGAGTTGGGATAAAGCTCGAGCATCGCTTCCATCCAATTTCGATGATCTCGATACACAAATTCGTTGAATCTCGCTCCATGATAGTAGGTTCGCCAATTCGGCAATGCTGGAACGCGTTCGAAGCCGTAATCCGCTGCCAGTTGGGTGAAATCAACGTAGTATCCCGGAGGAATATTCTCTTTGATTCTCCCGCCCTGGTCATAGAATCGAGGGGCACCTTCATAACGGACCTGGAAATCCCAACTGGGCGTCCGCAGCGGCTCTCCTTGAGAACCATCCTGCTCTGCAGAACGAACATAGACTCTCCAATACGTCTGACCCCCAAAATCCTCGCGCACCATCTCGATCCATCCGGCTTGGACCGCGGCCTGGCTGAAGGCGAAAGCCCGTCCGGTGAAAAGCCAATCGTCATAAGATAAACCGGGTGGAAGCGGGTCATTTATTCCCACAAAAGCATGCTCTAAAGTGGATAGAAAATCCCATCCGAGATCGGCTGCCACGCGTGCGCGCAGAGCATTGAAGGCTTCATCGACTGCATCAGAGAGAGATGCGTTGGGTGCGATCACTCCAGGAATGGGAGCAAGTGATAGACGGTCGATAGTTGCGTCCGAAGAAGTTAGTTCGATCCTATAAAGAGGGGGGGGCTCCGCTTCATCGTCTCCCAATTGATATGCCGCTGCAGGCAAACCTTCCGCCGTCCAAAAAAGATCCTCAATATTAAAATGAATCGGGAGTCCCGGCGGCTGCCCTCCATTATAGGCATAGGTGACCAGCCATCGTTTATAGGGATCCTCAAGAACAGCAATCAGCGCCTTTCCATCAGGAGACCAGCGCACACCATGTCCTTGCCCATTAGGTGAGGATGGAAGTTCGCCTTCAATTTCCTCGATCAAGATCTCCTCAAAGCCTATCCGCTCGATTGAGTAAGCCAACAGGCTACCTTGCGGATTATAAGCAGGGTCACTCTCAACCAACTCGATCGTGTGAGTTAGATTAACAAAGCGTTCATCCGGCTGATCCAACTTAGCGATGAACACATCTGGTGAGCCATCACGATCCGAAATGAAAGCGATCCGTCGGCCTCCTGCATCCCAATCGGGAGAATTATCGTTCGCAGGATGATTTGTTAACTGGATCACACCTTCATCATCCATAACCGGCAGGATGTAAATGTCAAAATCACCATCGTAATTCGCTTCATAGGCAATCCAACGGCCATCCGGTGACCAGGTTGGGCTGCCTTCGAAACTCGGGGTTTCCGTTAACTGTCGTAAATTCCCAGAGTTTAGATCCAGCAGATAGAGATCCCAGTAGAGTCCGCGGTTTGAAGTGAAAGCAAGCATTCCCTCCTCCGCATTGAACGCCGGGTTCCGATCGTCCCATTCGCCAAATGTGATCTGTACAGGCTCAGCATCTCCAATAACGTATGCCCATATATGGCTGCGCGCCTGCGTTCGAGCTGTGAAAAAGACCGTGCCCTGCGCTGCGTTATCCATTGAGCTTGCAGTAGATGCAGCTGATGGGGATTCCTGAATATTCCCTGAGCTCGTTGTTGGCGCGACTGCCAGCGATGTGGTCAGTGCAGAGAGCGTAGACTCCTGTGGACCAGGCTGTCCGGGCTGGCGAAGTTGCAAGCTATACCATCCCAGAAACACAACGGCGACGATAACGACCACCAAGAAAATCCGGTAAACCCAGATTCTCACCGGCTGACGTTTTCCGTTTTTCTCTTTGGATTGTATTGGATCGTCAGACATGCCAACGTGCCTCACCATTGGAACCGATCATAACATCACGCGCACATGTTCACCAAGCATGCAAGCTCGATGCCAGAGTGTATAACAGTGAAAGTGATTATCGGCAAATGTGGAAAATTGGCTTAAAAAAAACGCCTGGGAGCCGACTTAGCGTCGGCTCCCAGTGCTTACCCCCTCCTATCCCCCTGTTGAGAGGGATTCAATCAGCCCAGCGGACGGCAGCTATCTGTGGTGGAATTTGGAACCTATCTGCGAAACCTCGTTTTTTACCACCGTTTACTCGATACGCGTCGAGCAAGGCTTCTGGAATAAGGAGATGACGGGCGAAATACTCTGCTGATTCACGCAAGTTTGGCAGAAGGAGATCAGGTAGCCCTAACGCACGACCGTGTTTGCTGGTGATTAATGCACTCAGCATTTCACGCGCTAGAGCAAATCGCCTTTCGTCCTGTTCCAGATCAATCCGTATGAAGATACTGCCGCGCCTACTCGGCGGGCGAGCGAATGTCGCATCCCACATATTGGAGTACATATCCACGACGCCGAAGTCCGCATCGAAGATGGGAGGAGGCTGCTTCAACA
>MAXT01000420.1 GCA_001751225.1 Desulfuromonadales bacterium C00003107
CAATTGCCCTCCTCGGTGTAGTACTTCATGGCAAAACCGCGAATGTCCCGTTCGGCGTCGGCTGCACCGCGCTCACCGGCTACGGTAGAGAAGCGCACGAACATTTCGGTTTTCTTGCCAATTTTTGAGAAGATCTTGGCCTTGGTGTATTTGCTGATATCGTGGGTGACGGTAAAGGTGCCGTAAGCTCCGGAACCCTTGGCGTGCATGCGACGCTCGGGAATTACCTCGCGATCGAAATTGGCCAGTTTCTCCAGAAACCATACGTCCTGCAGCAGTGCCGGTCCTCGGGGACCAGCGGTCATGATGTTGTTGTTGTCGACGACGGGAGCGCCGGCATTGGTGGTCAGTTTCTTCGATTGGTCGGTCTTTTTCTTTGCCATAAGCGGTCTCCTTGGTTGGGTATCTTTTTGTTGGAGGGCATCCAGGGAATGGCTTAACGCTTAACGGAAACAGTTTACTTTTATCACCGGCCAGAGGAATGTCAATACTAAGTAATAATCATTATCGATAGTGGGCAAAAAAATATATAGGTGATTACTTATTCTGACAGGCAGGGCAGATACCGAAGAATTCAAGTTGGTGGGATAGGATCCGATAGCCGGAAGCCTGCTCGACCTCGGCGGTCAGGTGGTCCAGGTTGCTGACTTCGGGGTCCATAATGGTTTTGCACTTCATGCAGATCAGATGAGGGTGGGGGTAGGGCTTATTGCCATCATAGCGGTTGCGACCATCAGCGAAGCCGATTTCAAGAATTTCACCGATTTTTTTTAGCAGGTTTACGGTTTTATAGACTGTTGCCAGGCTGGTAGTAGGAAAGTCCGCTATGACCTGTTCGTAAACCCTCTCTACGCTCGGATGCTCGGTGCTGTTAAGAAACACTTTGAGGATGGTCAGTCGCTGGGGAGTAATACGGAACTTGTGCTGGCGAAGTTTGACGATAATGTCGTTCAGACGTTTTTGAGAGCTTTTCATGGCTTCACCGTTCGATGACCTGATAGTTCATGGAGAATTGTTCTTAGTAAAGAATCACAGACCGCAGGGGGGATGTCAAGATAGCTGTTCGGTTCTCTTCATTTGTTAACTTTTCCATGGCATCCACAGCTCTTTATTGTTCGGGCCAGGCCCTTTTGAATGGGTCAAACCAAAAAAGCCCCCATTCGGGAGCTTATTTGGTCTTGCTTGGGTGGTAAAAGGCTGGCGCTTGTTGCTCAGGCTGTGCGGACCTGAGGCAGCAGCTCTTCCAGCACACTGAAAAACTCTTCCATGCTGGCCATGGTGGCATCGGCCATATGAGGAATGCGGAAAGTCTGGTTCTTGATTTTGCCGTAACCGTTGTCTATGGCGTAGCCTTTTTCTCCGGCCAGCTTTTTCAGCTGCTCGAGATCGGTGCGGCCGTCGTTGGTGCCGGCGGTCAGGGTCATGGAGGCGCAGGCATCGGCGGCGAACAGGCCGAAACCCTGGGCGATGATCCAGTCGCGGGTAGCTTGGGCCATGCGACGATGACGGGCATAGCGGTTTTCCAGGCCCTCGGCGAACATCTTCTGGAGTTGATGACGCAAAGCGAAGATCAAGCTGATACAGGGGGTGCTGGGGGTGTTGTTCTTCAGGTCATTCTTTTCGAACTCGATGAAGTCGAAATAGTAACCGCGGTTGGGGGTGGTGCGGGCCTTGTCGAGAGCTCGGGGGCTGACAGCAAAGACCGCCAGACCCGGGGGCAGGCCAAAGGCCTTTTGTACGCCGGCCAGGCAGACGTCGATACCCAGGGCGGTAACATCGATAGGTACGGCGGTCATGGAGGAGACGCTGTCGACGATGAAGGAGACCTCGGGGTATTTGCGCATCACCTCGGCAATCTCTTCCAGGGGTGACATGACGCCGGTACTGGTCTCATTGTGCACCAGGGTCATAGCGTCATATTTACCAGTGGCCAGAGCTTCGTCCACCATTGCTGCGGTGATCGGCTGACCCCAGTCGGCGCTGAACAGGTCGGCCTGCAAGCCACAGCGTTCGGCGACATTGTGCCACTTGCTGCTGAAGGCACCGTTGGCAAAACAAGCGCAGCGCTTCTGTACCAGGTTGCGTACGGCACCTTCCATAACGCCGAAGGCGCTGGAAGTGGAGAGGAAGACCGGTCCGGGGGCATTGAGCAGCTGCTTGAGGCCGGTGGTGACCTCTGCGTGCAGTTCCGCATATTCCTTCATGCGGTGGCCGATCATGGGGGCGGTCATGGCTTCCATGACATCCTGGCTGATTTGAACTGGTCCGGGGATATAGAGTTTTTTGCTCATGGCAAGCTGCTCCTTCTTTTTAAATAGAAAAACGCCTGGTCCCTGTACTAAAGGGTGCCCAGGCGTACGGCTGTCGTGGTCTGTAGTTCTGCTCCCCGGTGGTTACCCACCTCAGCGCCAGTTGCAGAAGACCTTCAAAGTGTGTGGTTCAAACGGGTAAGTATCATATCCATTTGTGGTCTGTCAAGACAATCTCCGTACTTTTAGAAGTTGCAAGATTGATAAATATTTCCGGAGAAAACCCTTGACAATAAAAGTCTGCTGCTTATATTTAGCTCTGTTATTAGCACTCCCGTCATTTGAGTGCTAACGTGCGTTGCAGGCAGAGGCTTGGTTGGTAACTGAGCTTTTTTTATTTTGGCTCGTACACGTGCGCGGGTAAGTCCCGCCGCCACTTTTAGTGACATTATTGAATCAGCGAAAGGAGTTTGACATGAACATCAGACCGTTGCGGGATCGTATCATCGTCGAAAGAGTAGAAGAGGAAACTACCACCGCCGGAGGCATCATCATCCCCGATTCCGCCAAGGAAAAGCCCCAACAGGGCATTATCAAGGCGGTTGGCAAGGGCAAAGTGACCGAAGACGGCACTCTGCTGCCTATGGATGTGAAGGTTGGCGACCGGATTCTGTTCGGCAAGTATGCCGGCAGCGAGGTCAAGATCGACGGTATCGAATACCAGATCATGCGCGAAGAAGATATCCTCGGCGTGCTCGAATAAAACGATCTCACTCATCTTATTGATCCAAAGGAGGATACAAAGATATGTCCGCTAAAGAAATCAAATTCGGGCAGGACGCCCGCAGTCACATTCTCTCCGGTGTTAATCAATTGGCCAACGCCGTTAAGGTGACCCTCGGTCCTAAAGGCCGTAACGTTGTCATCGATAAATCCTTCGGCGCTCCCCTGATCACCAAGGATGGCGTAACCGTCGCCAAAGAGATCGAACTGGAAGATAAGTTCGAAAACATGGGCGCCCAGTTGGTCAAGGAAGTCGCCTCCAAGACTTCCGATGTGGCCGGTGACGGCACCACCACTGCTACCGTGCTGGCTCAGGCCATTTATCGCGAAGGCGTCAAGCTGGTTTCCGCCGGCCACAACCCGATGGAAATTAAGCGGGGCATCGACAAGGCTGTTGAAGTTGCTGTGGCAAACCTGCAAGAGCTGTCTAAGCCGATCAAGGATCCCAAGGAAATTGCTCAAGTTGGCACCATTTCCGCCAACAGCGACACCACTATCGGCACCATCATCGCTGATGCCATGGAAAAGGTCGGCAAGGAAGGGGTCATCACCGTCGAGGAAGCCAAAGCGATGGAAACCTCGCTGGAAACTGTGGAAGGTATGCAGTTCGATCGCGGTTATCTTTCCCCTTACTTCGTAACCGATCCTGATCGTATGGAAGCGGTTATGGAAGATGCTCTGATCTTGATTCACGACAAGAAGATCAGCAACATGCGCGACATGGTCGGCGTTCTCGAAGCAGTGGCCAAGCAGGGTCGTCCTCTGCTCATCATCGCCGAAGACATCGAAGGCGAAGCTCTGGCTACCCTGGTCGTCAACAAGCTGCGTGGTACTCTCAACGTCTCCGCCGTTAAGGCTCCTGGCTTCGGTGATCGTCGCAAGGCCATGCTCGAAGACATCGCTATTCTGACTGGTGGTACTGTGATCGCTGAGGAAGTCGGCTTGAAGCTCGAAGCTGCTACCCTCGAGCAGCTCGGCCACGCCAAGCGTATCGTCATCGACAAGGAAAACACCACCATCATCGACGGTGCCGGCGTTGAAGCCGACATCAACGGTCGCGTGGCTCAGATTCGCGCCCAGATCGAAGAGTCCACCAGTGACTACGACAAGGAAAAGCTCCAGGAGCGCCTTGCCAAGCTGGTCGGCGGTGTCGCCGTGGTTAAGGTTGGCGCTGCCACCGAAACTGAAATGAAAGAGAAGAAGGCCCGCGTCGAAGACGCTCTGCACGCGACTCGCGCTGCCGTTGAAGAAGGCATCGTGCCTGGAGGCGGTGTGGCTCTGATTCGCTGCATCGCGGCTCTGAAAGACTTGGAGCTGGTAGGCGAGCAGAAATTCGGTGTAGACATCG
>MAXT01000421.1 GCA_001751225.1 Desulfuromonadales bacterium C00003107
TCCTGCGGCGTGTGCTGGAGAATCTGCTCGACATCGTCGATAAAGCCCATTTTGAGCATTTCGTCCGCCTCATCCACCACCACACAGGACAGACGATCTAACTTCAAAGTTCCACGGCGCAGGTGATCCTGAATACGCCCCGGGGTGCCGACCACCACATGGGCCCCGCGCTGCAATTGACGCAGCTGCTGACCCATATTTTGGCCACCATAGACCGGCAACACATGAAATCCCTTCAGGTGGCGTGCATAGGTCTGCACCGCTTCAGCCACCTGCAGCGCCAATTCCCGAGTAGGTGTCAACACCAGCACCTGGGGATATTTTGCGGCAAGATCAAGACGGCTAAGTAAAGGAAGAGCAAAGGCAGCGGTTTTACCGGTACCCGTCTGCGCCTGACCAAGCAAGTCACGACCAGCAAGTAACGGTGGAATACTTTGAGCCTGAATGGGTGAAGGAGTTTCGTAACCGACCTCATCGATCACCCGGACTACTTCCGGTGCGAGGGATAGATCAGCAAAGCTTGTAATTGTAAGTGTTTCTTCAGTCATGAATAACCTGTTCGGAAAAAGCTCGGAAGGCCGGAGGAAAGCGAGCTATGTGAGGACGATATATGGAGTGTCTCCCCCCTGACCTTCTGAAGGGGTTGTATTGAAAACTCCCAAACATACCTTATTTCCAACAGCAATGCCAGCACTTTCTCCAAGGGATCGAATTATCCTGAACCATCCCCCACAAAGTCGTTGTTAGTCTTAAGGATTGAATAAAAAAAGAGGTTAGCGATTGCATCGCTAACCTCCTAATTTTTATGGTGCCGAAGGGGAGACTCGAACTCCCACGTCCTTTCGGACACATGTCCCTGAAACATGCGTGTCTACCAATTCCACCACTTCGGCTTGAAGCGAAGCAATTTATAACAAAACGGTTATTTGAATGCAACAAAAAAGTTCTTATCGAGGGTTATCCATAAGCTGGAGCTCGTCAAGCCTCTACCCCTTCGGCCCATCAACAGCTGCCAGCACCTGCAAATGCCACCGGAATCCTTTCGATCCGACCAGAACGCAAAAAACCGATGGCTATCGATATTGGCCACAACAGGCATAGCGTTTCCGGTCCAAAACATTAACCGAGACAGGAAACTGAACGGGCACTAAACCCCTACTTTTATACCAGAACAAACCTTTTTACAAAGCCCAATAAGACATGCCGCAAGCAGAAATCTCATCTCGCTTCAAAACCTCCTTAACGTCGATCACCACACCGCAGCCGTTGCCGTTGGAGCAGAGTTTCTTGAATTGCTCGCCAGTCATGCCCACGAAGGCATCATGGGCGACCGCCAGTACGACGCCGTCGACCGGTCCGACTTCCTCAAGACTCTTAAGTTCGATGCCATATTCTTTGCGCGCCCCAGCAGCGTCGGCAACCGGATCGTGGACCAACACCTCGACCTGGAAATCCTGTAATTCAGCAATAATATCTACGACCTTGGTATTGCGAATGTCCGGCACGTTTTCCTTAAAGGTTAGACCGAGAACCAATACCCGGGCACCCTTGACCGCCTTGTCGGCCCGTATCAACTGTTTGACGGTGGTCTCGGCAATGTACTTGCCCATGCCATCGTTGATGCGCCGACCCGCCAGAATGACCTGAGGGTGGTAACCGACCTCTTCTGCCTTGTAGGTAAGATAAAAGGGATCGACGCCGATGCAGTGACCGCCGACCAGACCGGGGGTGAATTTGAGAAAGTTCCACTTGGTGCCGGCCGCTTCGAGCACAGCCTGAGTTGGAATGTCGAGCCGATTGAAGATAATGGCCAGTTCGTTCATCAGGGCGATATTAAGATCACGTTGAGTATTTTCAATAACTTTAGCCGCTTCGGCTACCTTGATGGACGCCGCACGATGAACCCCGGCAGTCACCACCAATTCATAGACCCTGGCCACAGTTTCCAGCGTCTCCGCATCTTGCCCGGAAACCACTTTAATAATTTTATCAACGGTATGCACCTTGTCGCCGGGATTGATCCTTTCCGGCGAATAACCGACTTTGAAATCGATGCCACAACGCAATCCCGACTCCTGCTCTAGAATCGGTACGCAAATATCCTCGGTCACGCCAGGATAAACAGTCGATTCGTAGACGACGATAGAACCGGAGGTTAAATAGCGACCGATGGAGCGGGAGGCCGATTTGATAGGGCGCAGATCGGGCTTTTTATGGGCGTCTATGGGCGTCGGAACAGTAACGATGAGAAAGGAGGCACCGGCCAGGCATGCCGCATCATCAGCATATTTGATATGAGTAGAGGACAGATCCTCACTGTTTAGTTCCCCAGTAGCATCGTAGCCATCTCGCAATTGGCTGATCTTTTCCTTACTGGTGTCAAAGCCAATAACTTCAACCTTACGACCAAAAGCGGCCGCCAGGGGTAGACCGACATAACCGAGCCCGACTACGGCGATTTTCGCCTTTTTATTTTGTATGTCTTCACAAGTGATCACGCTTGGCTCCTTAAAACGCCATTACATCTAATTTAAATTAAATATGAATGTTGCCCCACATCATCCTTTGTCAGCCTAAGAACGCTCTCAAAAAGGGAGAGGAGCAGACCTCTGGGGGTGTGTTCCCTGCAAGCCCCCTAGACCTGGTAATAATCCCGATACCAAGACACGAACCGCTGCACCCCTTCGGCAATGGGGGTAGCCGGTTTGAAGCCGACATCCCGCATTAAATCGTCCACATCAGCGTAAGTCGCCGGCACGTCACCGGGTTGAATGGGCAGTAAAATCTTCTCGGCGGAACGACCGAGAGCCTGCTCCAAGATTTCGATCAGATCCATGAGCTCAACTGGGTTGTTGTTGCCAATATTGTACAAACGGCTGGGGGCGCTGCTAGTGCCGGGGTCAGGATGAGCTCCGTCCCAGTCTGGATTGGGGGTCGCTGTGTTATCGAGAGTGCGCAAAACTCCTTCGACAATATCATCGACATAGGTAAAATCGCGGCGCATTTTACCGTAGTTGAAGACATTGATCGGTTCCCCAGCCAGAATGGCTTTGGTGAACAGGAACAGCGCCATGTCCGGCCGGCCCCAGGGTCCGTAGACGGTAAAAAAGCGCAACCCAGTCACCGGCAGTCGGTAGAGATGGGCATAGGTGTGAGCCATCAGCTCATTGGCCTTTTTGGAGGCCGCATACAGGGAGACCGGATGATCAACGTTGTCGTGTACCGAAAAGGGCATGTTGGTGTTGGCACCGTAGACGGATGAGGAGGAGGCGTAGACCAGATGCTCCACCTCATTGTGCCGGCAACCTTCCAGGATGTTCATGAATCCGGTCAAGTTGCTGTCAACGTAGGCATGGGGGTTGATCAACGAATAGCGTACCCCGGCCTGGGCAGCCAGATTCACTACTCGCTCAAAGCGCTCTGCAGCAAACAGGGCGGCCATTCCTTCGCGGTCGGCCAGATCGAGCTTCACGAAACGGAAGCCTGCCTTTTCCTGTAGTTGCGCCAGCCGCGCCTCTTTGAGGGAAACGTCATAATAATCGTTGAGATTATCGAGACCGACGACCTCATCGCCCCGCTCTAGCAGCCTCTTAGACAGATGAGAACCGATAAAACCGGCTGCGCCGGTCACTAAAATTTTTGCCACAGTCTTCCTCCACGCCGGGCCGCATTTAACCGGCCGACCCATACAATGTAATACTAAAGAACAAGGGTGCTTGTCGAAACGATGCCCCCGTCAACCCCTACGGCCGATGCCCAGGTATTCGAAACCAGCCTCCCGCATCTGCTGCGGATCGTACTGGTTGCGACCATCGATAATCACCGGCTGCTTCATAATCTTTTTCATGGCCATAAAATCCGGCGTACGGAAGGGCTTCCATTCAGTAACCAGAATCATGGCATCAGCCGCTTTGAGGGCGTCATACTGGTGGTCGGCCAGCACCAAGTCGCAGTTATCGAACCAGGCTTTGGGCAGCAGCTTGCGGGCCGCCTCCATTGCGATGGGATCGTAGGCCTTGACCCGCGCACCGGCCCCGATCAGGTCGTGAAGCAACACCAGCGAGGAGGCTTCGCGCAAATCGTCCGTTCCCGGCTTGAAAGCCAGGCCCCAGACGCCGATGGTCATGCCGCTCAGATCAGAACCGAAGCGCTGACAGGTTTTTTCAAACAACACTCGCTGCTGGCGCTTGTTGCGTTCATCGACGCTGCGCAATACCGTAGA
>MAXT01000422.1 GCA_001751225.1 Desulfuromonadales bacterium C00003107
CACGATCTGGTCGGGCTGCTCAATGCCCTCTACTCACCGGCCCTCGCCGAAGGCTGGGACAACGTAGGACTCCAGGTCGGCGACCCCCGAGCTCAGGTCAGTAAAGTTCTGGTCTGTTTAGACCCTTCCGAGGTGGCTCTGCAGACAGCAGTAGACCAAGGAGCTCAAGCGTTACTTTGCCATCATCCGCTGATCTTCAAGCCCTTGCATAATCTGACACCTGGCGACGAAACGGGACGCATTCTGTTCGCTGCCGTACAGCAGGAAATCGCCATTATTGCTGCCCACACCAATCTCGATCGTGCGGCTAACGGTCTTAACGACTGGTTGGCTGCCGCCCTTGGGCTTAGCGAGTGTCGGCCTCTGCTGGGAGGTGACGATCCATTGATCAAGCTGATCGTTTATGTGCCTGCCGGCTATGAGGGGCAGGTGGCCGAAGCCTTGTTTAAGGCCGGCGCCGGTCAGATTGGCAATTATGACAGTTGTTCCTTTCGTAGTGAGGGTATCGGTACTTTCCGCGCCAATGACAGCTGTTCCCCCTTTGTAGGAAGGGTTGGAGAGCGAAGCAGTGTTCGGGAACTGCGTCTGGAAACGGTGGTGCCGCAAGGATTGCTGAACCGTGTGGTTGAACGCATGGTTCGGGCGCACCCCTACGAGGAGGTCGCCTACGATCTTGTCCCTCTCGCCAACCGCCGTAAGGAGATCGGGCTGGGGCGCATAGGTCGTTTGGCGCAGGCAGTAACCTTGGCAGACTTTGCTACAACGGTCAAAGAATCGCTGCACACCGAGACGTTAAGGGTGGTGGGCAACCGTCAGGGGTCGGTGAGCAAAGTCGCGGTCTGTGGCGGTAGTGGCGCTTCGTTGCTGAAAGAGGCTGCCCGGCAGGGGGCTGACGTACTGGTGACCGGAGATGTTAAATATCACGAGGCCCGCAACGCTGCTAGTTTAGGGTTGGCCCTTATCGACGCCGGGCATTTTGCTACCGAACGTCTGATGGCCAGCCATCTGGCCGAGACCATGGGCCAGGCTGCTGCGGCGCGAGGTTTGAATATCGAGTTTTTAGAGTTAAAAGGGGAAGAAGATCCGTTCGAGACGATCTGATTCCTCTTTTTTTTCGGGCATTTGGGTCCCGAGAAAGGTGCGTGAAGAGAAAGATGGGAGGCAATACAGTGGAAGACCAGATGATACTGCTTAAGGAATTGCAAGGGCTTGACCAAAAGCTTAACAGCATTGGTCAGGACCAGCGTAAGCTGGAAACCGAGCGCCAGGGGATCGATACCGAGGTGGTGCGGATTCGGGACATGGTGGCGAGTCTTGAAAGCTCAATCGCCGAGCTTGAGGAGCAGCGCGGCCAGTTGCGCCTGGCCCTCGACCAGGAACAGGCCAATGTTGAGAAGTCCGAAGGGCGGTTGCCGGAGATCAAGACCCAAAAGGAGTATCTAGCGGTACTTAAGGAAATCGATACGGCAAAGAAACTCAACAAGGATCTGACCGAGCAGGTTGAAGCGAAGAATGCCGAGATCACCGCTTTGAATGAAGAAAAAGCGGAGAAGCAGCAGAGCCTGACCGAGATGGAAGCGCAGATAGCTACTCGCTGCGGTGAGATCGAAGCAGCTCTTAAGGCATTTGGGAAGTCTCGTCTGAGCCTAACTAAGCAACGGGACAGTCAGCTTAATCCTTTGCCGAAGAACTTGCAGAGGAGCTATCGACTGCTCATGGAGCGCCGCGCCGGTGTTGCCGTTGTTGAAGCGCGCAACGGCGCCTGCCTCGGTTGCAACATGCATTTGCCGCCCCAGCTGTTCAACAGTCTGTTTCTGGCCCAGGAAATCAAGACCTGTCCCCACTGCAGCCGTATGTTGTTTGTGGTCCAGGAAGACTGAACAGGAAAGTAAAGTGGTCTGACAAGGACAGATGATCGCCGGCCCGCATTGCGGGCGGGAGGAAAGTCCGGGCTCCGCAGGGCAGGATGGTTCTTAACGGGAACCGGGGGTGACCCTAGGGATAGTGCCACAGAGAGAAGACCGCCTCCATGGGCTTCGGCCTAAGGAGGTAAGGGTGAAAGGGTGAGGTAAGAGCTCACCAGGTCCGGCGGTGACGTCGGATGCTCGGTAAACCCCATCCGGAGCAAGGCCAAATAGAGGAGTGTTTGAGGGCGGCTCGCCCGAGACTCCCGGGTTGGCTGCTGGAGGCCGTCGGCAACGGCGGCCCTAGAGGAATGATCATCGCTTCGGTGCAGGTAACTGCATCAAAGAACAGAACCCGGCTTACGTCCTTGTCCGGCCACTCTTTTTTGGAAAACGGCACGCTTTGCGTTGCCGTTTTCTTTTTTGGAGCAACATGCTCGCAAATCTAACCGAACGGCGCTGGCAGGGATATCTGGCCCAAGTGTCTGCCGAATATGCTCAGCTGGCCGTTTCAGAAAGAAGCTGGATCGCCGCGGAACTGAAACAGATTGCCGCTTTGCAGCAGGAACTTGACGATCTGTTCCGCCGAGGCGACGGTCCAGCCGTATGTAGTCGCTGCCGTGGTGCCTGTTGCGATTGTGGCAAGAACCATTTCACCCTGGTTAACCTGCTGGCCTTTCTTTCCGCCAAGGAACTCCCTCCCATAGCCGATTTTAGCCTTCCCTGTCCCTTTCTCGGCCCCAAGGGCTGTCGTCTTGCGGTGTCCCGCCGACCCTTTAACTGCGTTACCTTTATCTGTGAAGGTATTCTTGATCCCCTTGGGGATGCGGGGTATGATGCCTTTCATGAACTCGAGGGTCAATTGCGTCGTTGTTATCTGAATTTCGATCAGCGCTATGCCGGTTCCAGCTTGCGCGGTTTGCTGATTCGTGGCGAGAGATTGGCCGGCCGCCCCTTTTTAAAACCGCCTGCGGTTCGGTCTGACTGATAAAGGCTTTGTAATGGATATCCACTTTGATCGAGAAAACGGCCATCTTGACGATCTGATCGACAACCTGATGCGTCAGGTCGAGGTTCATCATCCGGAAATGATCCGAGAGATGATTATCAGTGCTCTCAAGGCTGGGCGTGAGTCCGACTATCTGGCTGATCTCAAGCTCATGCGCACGACCATGAAGGAGATGCGTTACACCAACAAGGTTTTCGGCCCCCATCGGCAACGCAAAAAGGTCACTATCTTCGGTTCGGCCCGCACCGAGCCTCACGAGCCTATCTACCGCACGTGCGTCGAGTTCAGCCGTCTGCTGGTCGAGAGCGGCTACATGGTGATCACCGGGGGAGGTGGCGGGATCATGCTGGCGGGAAACGAAGGGGCCGGGCCCGATAATTCTTTTGCGGTCAATATTCGCCTGCCCTTTGAGCAGGAGACTAATCCGGTCATGTCGGCCAGTGAAAATGTCATCACCTATAAGTATTTTTTCAACCGAAAGGTGGCGTTTCTCAAAGAGGCGGATGCGGTTGCCCTGTTTCCCGGCGGGTTCGGCACCCTTGACGAGGCTATGGAAACCCTGACTCTGATACAAACCGGCAAGAATCCGCTCATCCCTCTGGTTCTCATCGACGACGAAGATGGCGGCTATTGGGAAAAGTGGCTGCAATTCATCAAGGATCCGCTGCTCAAGCGGGGACTGATTTCCGGCGAGGATTTCAGCCTCTTTACTATTACCCGCAGTGCCGCCGAAGCCGTACAGATTATCGACGATTTCTACCGTGTCTATCACTCCATGCGCTTTGTCGGCAATACTCTGGTGATTCGCCTGAATAAAGAACTGAACGATGAGCAGCTGGCCATTCTGGAGAGCGAGTTCCCTGAAATCAAGGAGCCGGGCAGCCGACTGCAGATCTCCGGGCCGCTGCCGCAGGAAAAAGACCAGCCCGATCTGCTGCCTCTGCCTCGTCTGACTTTTGAGTTCAACCGCCGCAGCTACGGTCTGCTCAAGGCCTTTATCCGCCAGATCAACAGTTTTTAGTCTCGGTCTACTTCGCAGGGAAAAGGAGCTTGTCCATGACCAAGAATTCCCATTGTTCTCACTGTGGCCACCCCTTTTCTGTCGACCAGCCTTGGCCCCGTACTTGTGGAAGCTGTGGCCGCATGAGTTTCGTTAACCCGTTGCCGGTGGTGGTCATGTTGGTGCCGGTCGATGATGGTCTGCTGTTGATTCGTCGCGGTATTGAGCCTGGCAAGGGCAAGTGGGCTTTTCCTGGTGGTTTTGTCGATCTCGGTGAGACCTGGCAAGAGGCCGGAGCCCGCGAGGTCTTCGAGGAAACCCATCTCGAAATCGACCCGGCCGACATATGTGAATTTCAAGTGCGTAGCGCACCCGATGGCACCTTGCTTATCTTTGGCTTGGCCAAGCCCCGCGCTGCAGCAACGTTGCCGTTGTTTGCGGCTACCAATGAAACCACCGAGCGGGTAGTGCGTCGAGAGTTGACGGAGATGGCCTTTGAGTTACACACACGGGCCGGCGAGGCCTTTTTCAACGGTCATTCTTTGTAGTTTGAAGTCGGGGGCTGACCCTGGTCTTTCGTTGTGGATATGGTGGCTCAATCGTCGCCATGATCACCCCTGCTATAAAAAGGCCTGATCTTTCGATCAGGCCTTTTACTTAATCAATATTTTTCTATCGGAATAGGCAGATGAACGAACCAAAAATATTTATTGGCTTAAGTGACCCCAAGAGTCCGTCAAATGTCGGTGCCGTTATGCGCGCGGCTGGCTGCTTTAAAGCTGATGCGATTTTTTATACCGGAGCACGTTATGATCGGTCAGCGCGGTTTCATACGGATACAATGGACGCAAGTCAAAGGATCCCCTTAACGGGCGTAGACTGTCTTTTGGAAGGCGTACCCGAAGAGACAAAGATCGTGTGTGTTGAACTGGTTGAGGGAGCAACTCCCTTGACTGAGTACCAGCACCCGGAGCGGGCCTTCTATATTTTTGGCCCGGAAGACGGTACGATCCGCCAGCAGGTTATAGACAGAGCCGATTCCGTTGTCTATGTGCCCACCATCGGTTGTCTGAATCTGGCTGCCACGGTCAACGTGGTTCTTTACGACCGAATCTCCAAGTCATCTCTAATCGTTGCCAATGATGAATTGATTCGCCGAAGCCGCGACACGAACAACCGGGTTAAGGTTAAAAAACCTGCTAAAGCAGACTAGGGGACCCCGATCTCGGTCTTGCAGAAGGTGGCTATTTTTTTCAGGTGACTGATGCCGTGCTGACAGGCGGCAAAGACATCGGCACTGTTGGGCGAGGCAGCGGCAATCAAAGAAATGATTTCGCCGGTTTTCAGGCAGCCCAGTCGCCGAATCAGCAGCACATCTTCAAACTCCCACTTTTCCTGCAGGTGTTCGGCGATGGTCTGCATCTCCGCCTCCATGTCGCCCTTGCGCTGGTAGTTAACGCCGGTGGTGGCGGCTTGGTTGTGTGGGGTTTCCTTGACCACCGCGTAGTGCAG
>MAXT01000423.1 GCA_001751225.1 Desulfuromonadales bacterium C00003107
ACCGGTACCAGGTCCATCCCCATGGGCGACTTGCCCGGTTCGTTACGGATATAGGTGGGATCCATGGGTGCTGCCCAGTACTTTATCTTGCGTTCCCCTGCAGCGGTCTCGGCGGCTGCCTGCCCAGTGGAGCCTGCCTTGACTGGGGTCAGAGCCATGCCGCAGATCGGACAGTTTCCCGGTTCGTCGGCAATGATCATCGGATGCATACCGCAGGTGTATTGCTGCTGTCCCTCATGGTGATGATCAGTCTGTTCGCTGGGTGAATTTACCCGATGCATGGCATACCAGATTCCACCTCCGGCCAGGAACATCAGAATAAAGAGGGATATCAATAAGTGTTTCGGTAATGGTTTCATTTGGCTGATCCTGTCTCAACAACTCATTTAGGTAGTCAAAATCACGCGAAAATACTTCTCACGCCCGCTCCTTGCAGTCGCTCAAGCCGCAAAGACGCCAAGAAATCCTGTTTATGACTGAACTTTTCCTATCTTTGCGACTTTGCGGCTTTAGTGAGCGGAGCGAACGAGCGTGAGCTTGCTTTTAGCCTCTTCAGGTTATGCACATCATTCATTTCAACTCTTCCTCTAAACTCAAATCCATCCCCACCGCTGCTTCAAGCTGAGCAACACTTCGCTCATGATCGCTCAGGGCGCGATAGTAATCGATCTGGTAACGATACACGGTCGTCAAACTGTCGAGCAGGTTAAGAAAATCAGCATCACCTACCTGATAAGCAGACAGCCCGGCCTCGAAACTCTGTTCGGCCTGCGGAATGATCCCGGTTCGGAACAACTCCACCAGATTACGGTTCTTTTCCATCTGGGCATATTGGTCGGCAATGACAAAATCGACCCGGTTGCGAAAATTATCCAACTGGCTGCGGGCCATGCGCACTGCGGAATCCGCCTCGGATACCTCTGCCCTTCTCTTCCCCTGCCACAGGGGCAGGTTAATACTGATGCCGGCACTGACAAAGTCACTACCCTCAGCCGGATCTCCCGCGACCTCTTCCCGCTGGCGATAGCTGGCAAACAGGTTGAAGTCGGGATAGTGATTGAGCTTGGCCAATTTACGCTGAGCCTGATAACGATCAATCATCGCCTGATAGGCGCTGAACAGAGGACGCCGGGTGCGGGAAATATTCATCAACGACTGCAGACTTACATCAACGGTGGTCAGGGTAAGGTTTTCAGGAGTTTCGAGCGGCCCGAAGACAGGACGGTTCAGCAGCTGGTTGAGATCGGCCAGAACGGTGGTGCGCTGCTGCTGCAGATTAAACAGCTTATCCTGCAACTTGGAGCGCTCCACCTGGGCCTTGAGCACGTCCTGTTGCAGGCCGGTGCCGACTGCATAACGAGTTTCCGTCAGACGAATAAAATCTTTAAGAAGGGTGATGTTCTGCCGAGTGATGTCGATAGCCCGCTGTTGAAAATAGAGCCGATACCAGGCATCCTTGACCTGCTGCACCAATTGTCCTCTGGCGTCTTCGTAGACCCCCCGATACCAGGCCGCCTGTTGCTCAGCCATCGCTTCCTTAGCGGCCAGTTTGCCGGGAAAAGGAAACATCTGGGATAGCTGGAGTTCCTTTCCGGTCATCGGTGTCACATCGCCGGAAAGATCGTCAATGGGATAGTTCGACAGAGCAAAACTCAGCCGTGGATCATCCAGACTGCGAGCGGGGATAATTTTGTACTTGGCCATTTCCCACCGTGCTTCGACCGATTTCAGATCCGGGTTGTTGGCCAGTGCTTCTGTCACCAGTGCGGATAATTGGCCACTACCATTCTCTGCAGCTATCGCCTGAGGCAAATCGCTTTCCCTCGCAATGGCCTGCGCGCTGTTCAACACCATCAGCAAAGCCACAAGCGGTCCAATAATCCAATCACGGTTTAACTTCATGGTTCTCCTCCCGCCATGCGTTCAGGACAAATACACTTCTCCATTATAACAGCCAAATCTATCGCCAGATTTTAGTAAAGCAAATGATCCTGAGGACTTGTCCTGTCGATTCATATTCACCAACGGGCCACTACAGCAGAGGCCCTGTTGAATGCTGTGCGGGTCGAGCCTAGTCTTTGCTGCTGCGTGGAATTAACACCTTCATGCGTAAAAAGGAGAATCGGTCGAAAAAATTACGAACCGAACAAAGAACGACCACAAAAACGCAGCAATTCCCTCAGTAGCTAAAGCAAATATGGGGATGGATCAAATAAGAAAAGAGCAGTTGCGGAGGAAAGCGGGTGGTCCATTCCCTGAATGATCAAGTCGCAGGTGAACAGAAAATGGGTTACGCGAGGATTTTGTGAGGCGAAATATATCAATGACAGAAAAAGCGGCATCAGCCGGCTGAGCATCATCGATAAGATGTTTTTGGCCGTTGGTCGCCAGTTGCTGCCCGGATGCCATCAGATCGACATC